>JAPPPA010000060.1 GCA_028817755.1 Gammaproteobacteria bacterium
GGGTTTTTTTTTGTTGTTTTTTTAAAAATCCTCGTGCAAACCACATTCACGCTTAAGCCCGCCAAACCGGCTTTCTTCTTCTGTGGTGTCTGCCGTAACCGGAGAGCTGCTATGCCAGTCGCCGATGCTCATATAGCCTTTATCCCATAGTGGGTGGTAAGGCAGGTTGGCATCTTTTAGGTAAAAGTGAACTTGTCGGTTGTCCCAGTCGGCGATGGGGTGGACTTTGATACGGCCGTTTTGCTCTTCAATAATTTTGCGTTCAGTGCGGGTGCTGGACTGAACACGACGAATGCCGCTGAACCATGCTTCGGCATCAAGTTGTTCTAATGCCTTGCGCATGGGCTGCACTTTGTTGATGTCGTTGTACTTATTTAAGCCTTCTAAGCCTTGTTCCCAAAGTTTTCCGTATCGCGCCTCTTGCCACGCTGCACTGATGCCAGCCTTGTAGATGTTCAGGTTGAGATTGAGCTTGTCTGCTAGCTCGTCAACAAACTGGTAGGTTTCAGGGAACAAGTAACCAGTGTCCACAAGCACGACCGGAATGTTTGGTCGTTGTTGAGTGACCAGATGCAACATTACTGCGGCTTGTGCGCCAAAACTAGAAGTCAGAATAATCTTGTCGTCAAAATGATCTAATGCAATACGAACACGCTCTTCTGCTTCAAGGTGTTCTAGCTGATCGTTTTTGTCTAGTAATGGGTGAATTGGCATGGGTCTAAGATTTAGGTGATTGCTATGCTGTGGCTGGCAATGACAAGAGGGCGTGCATTATACCCTCGCGTTAAGGTCGCTTTACCTTTAATATATGCGCGTTTTATAAGATTTAAACCCCAGACCTTAGGGATCCAGGAAAGTGAAAGCAGCAGATCGCACCTTTTTTGCCAACTTTTTGGTTGTACTCGCGGCCTTAGTCGCCATTGCTATTTTTGTAGGCGTGGCCGCTGGTCTAATTAATAGCGCTCATGAAGATGAAGTGGGTATCGATCCCCGCGCTGCAGAAGTCATTGGCGAGCGTATTGCGCCGGTGGGTAAGGTTGCTGTGGGTGAGCCGCCAGCAGAAGAAGAGGGTGCCGTAGCATCTGCGCCAAAAGAGCCACGTAGTGGCGAAGAAATTGTGAACGGTGTATGTGCGGGTTGTCACGGTGCTGGTATTGCCGGCGCGCCGAAAATGGGCGACAACGCAGCATGGGCCGGCCTATGGGCAAACGGTATTGATACAACAACGACTAACGCAATTAACGGCAAAGGTGGCATGCCACCACGTGGTGGCTCGGATGCTACCGACGAAGAGCTGCGCGCAGCGGTTGTGTATATGTTTAAACAAGCGGGTTTTGAATAAGCCCTGCTTGGTTAATCTGGCTTGAGAGAATAGATCTAGAGCGTCCCAGCTCTAGTTAAGAAGGCCGCTTAGCGGCCTTTTTATTGTTTAACAGTTATTGGGCGTAGTGAGTTCTACGCTAATGGAGAATTCTGAGTTATGGCAGAGCATAACGAAAACATCGTATGGCATGAGCATGCTGTTACTAAGGCCGACCGTGCGGCCCAGAAGAACCAAAAGCCGTGCATTTTGTGGTTTACAGGTTTGAGTGGTAGCGGCAAGAGCACTATCGCCGGCGCTTTAGAGCAAATGCTTTTTGCGCGTGGCAATCATGTGTATTTGTTAGACGGTGACAATGTGCGTCATGGTCTAAACAAAGACCTTGGCTTTTCAGATGAAGACCGCGTTGAAAACATTCGTCGTATTGGCGAGGTGGCCAATCTATTTGCAGATTCTGGCCTAATGGTTTCTACGGCTTTTATTTCACCGTTCCGCGCTGACCGTGAAATGGTGCGTGGCCTTGTAGGTGAAGGTGAGTTTATTGAAGTGTTTGTGGATGCTGATTTGGCAACCTGCGAATCACGTGACCCTAAGGGTCTATACAAGAAAGCGCGTGCTGGCGAGATTCCGTTCTTTACCGGGATTGATTCGCCTTATGAAGCGCCAGAGAAGCCCGAGTTGGTTATCAAGTCAGGTGAATACTCAGTCGAAGAGTGTGCCCAGCAGATTGTGGCGCACTTGGAAGCAAACGGCTTTATTTAGTGTCTTCAGGTGGGGGCGCAACGGCTTGTGCCGCCACGTCATGCTCCTGTAATGCTAGTGGTTATACTGGCGCTAAGAACATTAAGAAAATTGGTGTAGACGAATGAAAGTGACGATTTTCGGCACAGGTTATGTCGGTTTGGTTACCGGTACCTGTTTGGCAGAGGTCGGCCATGAAGTAACTTGTGTTGATGTCGATCAGGCCAAAGTAGATGGGTTAAATAATGGTCAAATTCCTATCTACGAGCCAGGCCTAGAGCCAATGGTGATACGTAATCACCAGCAAGGACGTTTACATTTCACAACGGATGCCGAAGCGGCCGTCAACTTTGCCGAGGTCCAGTTTATTGCGGTGGGCACGCCGCCAGACGAAGATGGCTCTGCAGACTTGCAATACGTACTTACGGTAGCCAAGACCATTGCCAAGCATATGAATGGCTTTAAGGTCGTGATAGATAAGTCGACTGTGCCTGTTGGAACTGCTGACAAAGTGAATGCCGCAATGGCTGAAGTGTTAGAAGAACGCGGCAGCAGTATTGAGTATCAGGTTTGCTCTAACCCGGAATTCCTCAAAGAAGGTGCGGCTGTTGCAGATTTCATGAAGCCAGACCGCATTGTGATTGGTACGGCAAGTGAGCGTGTCGAGGAGATGATGCGCGAGCTTTATGCGCCATTTAATCGCAACCATGACCGCATTTTCTTTATGGATGTTCGTTCCGCTGAGTTGACCAAATATGCAGCGAACGCCATGCTCGCAACAAAAATTAGCTTTATGAACGAAATGGCTAATTTAGCTGAGCATGTGGGTGCGGATATTGAAGCCGTTCGTCATGGTATTGGTTCTGATCCTCGAATTGGTTACCAGTTTATCTATCCTGGCTGCGGTTACGGCGGCTCATGTTTTCCTAAGGACGTGCAGGCGCTAGCCCGTACGGCTGGCCAACTAGGTTACGAAGCAGAGCTGCTAAATGCTGTTGAGGGTGTAAACAACCGCCAAAAGCACCGCCTGTTTGAGAAGCTCAATAAGTATTATGGCGCTAGCCTAAAAGGCAAAACTATCGCGATCTGGGGGCTTTCTTTCAAGCCTAATACAGATGACATGCGCGAAGCCCCCAGCAGAGTGCTTATGGAAGCGCTGTGGGAAGCCGGTGCCAGCGTACAAGCATTTGACCCCGTGGCGATTCAAGAAACACAGCGAATTTACGGTGAACGTGAAGGCTTGGTGTTGTCCAACGACCAATTAAGCGTGCTAGACGGCGCTGACGCGCTAGTAGTGTGTACGGAGTGGAGCAACTTTAAGAGTCCAGATTTTGAGCTATTGGCTGCCAAATTGGCCGACAAGCTAATTATTGATGGCCGTAACATCTATGATCCTGAAGTAGTTTCACGCTACGGTATAACTTACCGAGGTATTGGCCGAACAAACTAAAGCCGGTTCACTCAATATAACTGTATCGGTTAAGTTAAGAGCGGCTTTAAACAAATAAGAAGAAGAGAGCGTTATGAAATTTGCTACAGATTTGATTTATTGGACAGCCATTTACGGTGGTATTCTGGGCGTTCTAATGATTCTTTTGGCTGGTAATGTCTCTCGCTTGCGTACTAAATACCGTGCGCCTTGGGGTGACAAAGGTAAGCACGACCTAATCGGCGCAATTCGAGCACACGCCAATGCCGCAGAGTTTGTGCCGATCTTTTTGATTCTGTTTCTAGTGTGGGAGCTGCAAGGTGCCAGCGACAACGCGCTCGGTATTGTTGGTGGCTTATTTGTGGCTTCTCGTATTGCTCACGCCTCAGGCATGATCCAAGTTAATCGCCCAGCGCGGATGCTAGGTGCCGCGGTTAGCTATTTGATTCCAATGGGCATTGGCATAGCGGTCATTCTTAACGCGCTATAGAGTCTTTCGGCAATGGAGCCTGTAACGTTTTCACCCGAGGCGTTGCAACTTTTTGAAGCAAGGCTTACTGCCTTAAACGAGCAGCTTAGTCGTTTGCATGAGCAGTTAGCGTCAGGCGCCGAAGACGCTACTCTTAATAGTCAGCTAGCTGCCACCAATGCTGACATTCAATCACTGCGCCAGCAATGGCGCGCTATGCTCAATCTTTCGCCAGCAAAGAATTAAATCAATTAATCTTGATTTAGAGATTAATCGATTTGTGGCATAATTCACTCTCGTTTCAGGTGCCGGTGCAGCTTTGCTGCAATGGTTAAACGGGAAGTGAGTGCGTTTTTCTTTTTAAAGAAAGCTAATCTCACGCTGCCCCCGCAACGGTTATTGAGTTGCGCTTGTTATATGCCACTGCCCGCAAGGGTGGGAAGGTGCAAGTGCTTAACCTCATAAGCCCGGATACCGGCCTGGAGTCCCACTAATGTCAACGAGCTTGCGGTGGGCAAGCCGGAGAACTTAAATGAAAAAATTTTCATTCGGCATTTCATTGCCGATCTTTTTACTTGCCACTACCGGCGCAACAGCTGCCGTGCCATCTGAAGACCTAGAAACGATTGTTGTCTCTGCTAGCCGGATTGAACAACCGCTATCGCGCGTCATTGGCGATGTTTCTATTTTGACTCGTGATCAAATTGAAGCGGCAGCACCTAATGACCTTGCGGATCTTATTGACCGGCTGCCTGGCGTTGATGTGGTGCGTTCAGGTTCATTTGGTTCGCAAACATCTGTATTTGTCCGTGGTTCGGAGTCTGATCACGTCTTAGTGTTAGTAGACGGTGTTCGTGTTAATTCGCCAACAGCCGGTGGCGCTGCGTGGGCCGATCTCCATCCGTCCCAAATTGAGCGCATCGAAGTAGTGCGTGGTTCTCGTTCTGCCGTATACGGATCTGATGCCATTGGTGGTGTTGTGCAGATATTTACCCGTAATAGCACTAATGCATCGGTAGCAGTACGGGCCGGTTCTTTTAATACTAAGGAAACCACCGTTAGCTTGGGTGCGAAAGATGACACTGGGTATGCGGGAATAACCGTTAATCGGTTAGAGAGCGATGGCTTTAGCGCACAGAATGCCAACGCAAATACACCCGGCTTCCCTGCTTTTGGCGGCTTCCCAGCTACTCCTCCGTATGTGCATGACCCAGACGATGACGGTATTGAGCGTACTAGCATTGCTGCTAAAGCGGGAGTTAATGGCGATATTTGGGCCTTGGATATATCTGCTCAATCGACAATGGCAGATGTTGAGATTGATAGCTCGTTCTTGCCACCGGTTTCAAAATCAGACCAAGACACACTGACTGCTACTAGTACGGTAGATATTAGTGATCAAAGTCAGGTAAAGCTGCAACTTGGTTATAACCGCCAAGAATCTGGTAACACTAATGCCGATCGTCGTAGTGCTGAGCTAACTTACCAACACAGCTTTGATAGCTTGCAATGGTTAGTCGGTGTGGGCTCAGAAAACATACATGGTGAAACATCGTCTTTCGATCGCTCCGTGTCTAACCAATACGCATTTGCTCAAGCTATTGGGCAGCAGGATGTGTTGGATTGGCAGTTGGCATTGCGTTTAGAGGATCACGACAACTTTGGCAGTCATACTTCATCCTCTGCTGCGCTTGGCTGGTGGATTAGCGATACGCTGCGTGTGCACGGTTCTTTCGCTGATGGTTTCCGCGCGCCGACATTATCTGATCTATTTTCTCCAGGGCCGTCCTTCGCTGGTAATCCAGACTTAGAGCCAGAAGAAAGCCAAAATGTAGAGGTAGGTGCTAAATGGTATGCAACAGAGGCTTGGGGCGTATCACTGACTTTGTTTGATTCAGAATTTGAGAACCTTATTGCCTTTCAGGGCGTCGATAACCAGGCAATCAATATCCAGACAGCTAGAGTTGAAGGCCTAGAATTTGACGTGTCATTTGATAACGACAACTGGTTTGCCAGCCTCGCTATAACCTTGCAAAAGGCTCGTGACGCTGATGGTGACCCGTTGTTACGCCGCCCCGATGAAAAGGCGACGCTAGTGCTGGGGCATCGATGGGAAGCCATAACGGCAGAGTTAGACGTCAAAGCTGCTGGAGACAGCAAAGACTTTGGTGCTGACCTAGAGGGCTATGAAGTACTGGGGGCTAGTGTCTCCTGGAATGCGACCAGTAATTTGCTGGTGAATGTGCGAGGAGAAAACCTATTGGATGAGGATTACCAAGTCGCCAATGGTTTTAATACCCTACCGCGTAGCGGTTACGTCACTTTACGTTATAACTTTAATTAAGACTCGGCGCGTTCAGCATCCTGCTGTTCGCGCTCTTTAATGCCGGGTACCAGTAGGCGGGCCATAATAATGCCGCCTTCAAATAGCAGGTACATGGGTACAGCCAACAAGGTTTGGCTAATAATATCCGGCGGTGTTAAAAACATACCTGCAACAAACGCCCCTAGAAAAACATAGGGGCGTTTTTCTTTGAGCTTGTTCGGAGTGGTCATGCCTGTCCAAACCATCAACACGGTGGCGATAGGCACTTCAAACGCTAGGCCGAAAGCGATAAATAGGGCAATTACAAAGTCCAGATAGCGGCCGATATCGGTAGCGATAGTGACGCCGTCTGGTGCCATGCTGGTGAGAAAGCCGAAAATCAGCGGAAACACCACGTAATAAGCAAATGCGATGCCTGCGTAAAACAGTAATACGCTGGATGCGAGCAGTGGTACAGCAATACGTTTTTCATGTTGGTAGAGGCCGGGTGCAACAAAGCCCCATGCCTGGTGTAAAATCCAAGGCATTGCGACCACAAACGCTGCTAGCAGTGACAGTTTGAATGGGGTCAAGAAAGGTGATGCCACTTCTGTAGCAATCATGCTGGTGCCTTCTGGCAAGAACACCATGAGCGGGCCTGCCAAGAGGGTGAACAGATCTTTGGCGAAAAAGCTCAGCGGAATAAAGACCACTAAAACGCCCAATAATGCTTTAACCAAGCGGTCACGCATCTCAACCAAGTGCGAAATCCAAGGCATGGCATTGGCTTGTGTATTGGTTTTGGGCTTACCCATTGTCTTGCTTGGTTTTGTCGGCTTTGTTTATTTCTGCGGTATCTGTGCTGTCGGTGGTATCTAACGGTGCCATTACATCTTGATTGAGTTGTTGGCGAACGCTTTCAACAGACTTGCGAATTTGTTGTTGGTCTTCTAAAGCGATTTGGCGGTCAATATCACGCTGAATGGTCTGCGCCATACGGCGAATTTTGCCGGTCCAGCGGCCGACGGTGGTAGCGAGCTTGGGTAGTCGGTCAGGCCCAACCACAACCATGGCGATTACCCCAAGCAGGGCAACTTCCCACAAGCCTACGTCAAACATTTGTG
>JAPPPA010000052.1 GCA_028817755.1 Gammaproteobacteria bacterium
GTTTTATCCTACCTCAAGAAAGGCGACTTGAAACCTTCCTAAGCAAAGAAAGCTAATAAGACAGCGCAGAGGGCGACAGCTGTGGCTTTAGGCTTGCGGGAACAGACTGAATTTCAAAGCCCTCTCGCAAAGGCGCCAGCGGCATTGAGCTTAAGGTATGCCAATACATGATCTCGCCCGGTGTTTTATCAGCCAATACCGCTGCAACGCATTTTGCGGTGTAAGTAGGATCTAGTGGCACGCCGACAGACGCCTCAAATACACGCGCCGCATTATCCGCCGCCTCATAAGGATGGCCGTAACCCGCGCCATACCAGTCATCTTGAATTTGCGGCGCAGGTGCTGGCACATTCCAGTCAGCACCATGTTTTTGTAGCCATTTCACGGTTTGCTGCATAAGCGCCCTTACCGCTTTCACCGTACAGCTATCAAACGGACCCACCTTAGCGGGCGCAACTCGCACACCCACCACTTCGGTTTTCATACCAGCCAAAGCAACACCCAGCGTTAAACCCGCCAACGTGGCATTAGAGCTCGCCGGGCAATAAATGCGAGCAGGCTCTGGGCATTCGCCGCGATCAATTTGCTGCTTCAGTTCCAACGCGGCATTGATAAAAGCCAGCACACCAACCACATTAGAACCACCCGCAAATAAAAAGTAGTTCTTGCGGCTGAGTCTTCCTGGGTGCAAATAAAAACGCCAGAGCGTGCTGCCCAAGCTGCCACAGTGCTTCAACGTCGCACCTTGCACCGCTAGCATTTGAATATTCTCTTGCACGAGTTCAGTGACCGGCTGGTCAAACAGCAACACTTCACATTCCAAGCCTAGCTGTTTGCAAAACACCGCCGTCGCCAAGCCATGATGGGTACCCGTAGCGCCAAAGGTCACCACGCGCCTAGCACCCAAGCGCTGCGCTTCCGGCAAAATTAGCTCTAACTTTCTAACCTTGTTACCACCGTAAGTGGAGTGGCTAAGATCATCGCGCTTAACCCAAAGCGGCTTTCCGTCAATCGTATGCTGCTGTACGGGCGTAGGCAGATGCGCAAAACCATTGTTCGCCAATACGCGCTCTAGTGAAGGAAATCGCTGAAACAACGGCCTCATAGCGCTATAGCTCAATTTTATTCGGTTGGATCAACCAACCTTTCATGGAAATTGCGGCGTCATGCACCGAGTTGGGATCACCACTGATCAATGGGTGCCAATCTTCAAGCGGCTGACCCTCGGCTATACGCCGGTAAGCACAGCTTGGCGGCAACCAACCACGTTTTTGGTCGTCTTCCAAAAACTCTGGCGTTATGCGAATGCAAGCCGGCACATACATTTGCCGGCTTTGGTATGCACGGCAACGACAACTATGAATATTAAGTAGACCGCAGGCTTCGTTACTAAACACCACTTCGCCGGTGTCTTCATCCTCCAGCTTTTCTACACAACAACGCGCACAACCGTCACAGAGCGACTCCCATTCGGCGTCAGTCATTTCGTTTAAGGATTTTGTTTGCCAAAATGGCGCAGACATAAGCGGCCCAAACTTTTACAAGGTAAATCAATGAAGTTAAGAGAACAGCATAAAACCTTTGGCGGTTTTACGGAATTCTGGACTCACAACTCTGATGTCTGCAATGCCCCAATGAACTTTGCTGTGTTCCGCCCGCCTCAAGCCGCCGAAGGCCCAGTACCCATTTTGTATTACTTATCTGGACTCACCTGCTCTGAAGAAAACTTCATCATCAAAGCAGGCGCGCAACGGCTTGCAGCAGAGCTAGGTTTATTTTTGGTGGTTAATGACACCTCACCAAGAAACGTCATTGCCGGCGAAGATGACAGCGACCACCTAGGCAGTGGCGCTGGTTATTACATCGATGCCACCGAGTCGCCTTGGGCAAGCCACTACCAAATGTATAGCTACGTAACTGAAGAATTACCGGCGCTCATTCACGCCAACTTTCCGGTCGACAGCAGCCGCGAAAGCATCATGGGTCACTCGATGGGTGGGCACGGCGCATTAACGGTTTATTTAAAAAACCAAGATCGCTACAAGTCAGTATCGGCCATGGCCCCTATCAGCGCCCCTACTTTGCGCTACGACGATGGCGGCGGGTTTCCAAGCTATCTAGGCAAAGACAAAAGCACATGGGGAGACTATGACGCTCACCTGCTAGTACAAAAGCACGGTAGCAAGTTGCCCATACTGTTTTGCCAAGGTGCAGACGATGAACTCATTCAGTTTCTAATGCCTGAGAAATTCGTAGAAGCCGCTAAAGCCGTAAACGTAGAAATCGATTACCGTTTACGCCAAGGCTACGGCCACAATTACTTCTATGTGCAAAGCTTTATAGAAGAACATCTGCGCTGGCACGCTAAGGCGCTCTTGGCATAAATCCATAAAATTTCATGGCGCTGCAGCCATGACCTTTTACGCTCTAGCCGCTACATTTAAGGCATGGCTAGCATTCTAAAAGTCGTCAGTAATGAAAACCCACCCGCTGTATCACTGACAGTGATGCAGCAAGTGCTGCATCGCCAACAACGACGCGCCCAAGAGCTACTGAATGCTAACCGGCGCGCTCACCAGCGCCGTTTGAATCAATTTCAACACGCCTTAAAAAAACACCAAACCGCCCTAACTGAAGCGGTTCATGCCGACATTAAGGCGCACAGCGCCGAAGTCGCCGTGGTTGAATGGGCGCCGATTTTTGGTGCGCTAAAAGAAGCTCAACAACTCACCAAACAATGGCATAAGAAACCGCGCATTCAGCGTTGGTTTAGTCAAACCCCAACCGTTCGGCATCTAGGGCGTGGCTGCTGCCTCGTGGTTTGCGCTTGGCAACAACCACTGGCGCAGCCATTAATTCACTGTATTGCCGCCCTAGCGGCAGGCAATACGGTTGTGCTCAAGCCGTCCCATAAAACACCCAATGTCGCTCGCGCGCTGGCGCATATGATCGAGCTGGAATTGGACCCGGCCGACGTTGCCATCTTTCTCGGCGACGCCCGTATTGCCTCCGGTCTATTATCTCTAAAGTTTGATTACAGCTACGTATGCGGCCACAACGCCGCCTTACAGCATATCCAAGGCCAGTGGAAAAACGCTGCCGACAAACTTCATATGCAAGCATTGCGGCCTGTTGTCGGCATTGTGGATACCTCCGCCGACCCAGAGCAAGCAGCAAAACAAATCGCTTGGTCTCGCTATCGCTATAGCGGGCAAACAGACAGCGGCCCGCACGTGCTACTCGTACACGAAGGTTTACGACACCGCTTTATCAATGAATTAAAACAAGCGGGCGAAACACTTTACGGCCAAACATTAGGGCGCCAGCGCTATAACAAAGCCTACGCGCGGCTACGCGATAACGAACAGTTTGAACAAATCAGAAAGCTATTTATTGAAGCGCGCGACCATGGCGCCAAAGACACCATTGGTGGCCATTTCTTCCAGCGCGACTTCTTTATTAGTCCTTCAGTACTGGTAGATGTTTTAGACAGCGCCAAAATTGTAAAAACGCCAAGCAGCGGCCCCGTTTTACCCGTATTGGTATACGACAGCCCGCAACGTTTAGACACCCTGCTGAACCAGTTTGGCCATGTGCATTGCATTAACGCCTACACCCGCAATGCTGAAGAACTGATGCAGCAGGTCGGTAATCACAGCGACGAAGTGCTAGTGAACCCCTCGCATTCGCAAACGGCTCATAACTTGATCGCGCCAATGACCACGCTCTTAGAGCGCTTTAGCGTACGTCAACCGGTACAGCCACGGCGTAAGCAATGGTTCGAGAAGCTAAGGCCGCCTTGGCAAGAAAGAAAGTTGGAATGGTTACAGCGCTGGTTGCGCCGACTAAGCCAGTAGCAACCGGCTTATTACATCGTGTGAGTGCGACCGCTGGTATCCATACCCGCTAAGAACGTCTCAATCTTCTTCTGCGTTTCGCCGTTATCTTCCGCTGCGAACTGCACACCAATACCGCTAGAACGCTTACCTGAAGAACCACGCGGCGTAATCCAAATAACCCGGCCTGCCACGGTTAACTTTTCTGCGCCGCCCATTAAGTCCAAAGACAGCAACACATCTTCATGCAAGCGGTGTTTGCCGCGCGAAGCGAAAAACAAACCACCCTGCTTTAACCAAGGCATATAGGCGGCATAGAGCGTGCCCTTGTCGGGAATCGACAAGTTCACAACATGCGGTGCCTGAAATTCGTTTTTCATAAGAAAACTATACTCTGTATCCCCTCAACCGCTACCAAGCCCTTAGCTTGCTAACGAATACGCTTCAGCGGGTTCTATGGCCGACGCCTTCAACTGATTAAGCCATGGCATTAATGCTGCCTGCAGGCTTAACTCAGCGTTAACGTTACCGCGAACCCCACGGCGTATTTGACCCACTCTTACAAGATAGTTCAGAACATCCTCTGCTGCCACATGCGGCGCTAAACGGCTTAGAAGCTCAGACGCGCGGCGGTTTTCACAGAAATTGATATTCAAACCCTGTGCACACTTTAGCAAATCTAGAGCGAAACCTTGCAACCATTTCAAATGTAAGTCTGCATCGGCTGATATTCCGAGCATAGAATCCGCACAGGAAGCCACGTCAATTTGGTTATGAATCAACTGTTGTAGAGACGCTTGACGCTGATCTGCAAGGTTCAGCAAATCAGGCGTATCGTCTTCTGAGCTGGAAAGCGCATCCAAAACCCGCAACGGAGAACCATGGCAAAGCGCCAGCCAATCTTGCAACACATCCGGCGTAAGCCCGGCTACTTCGGTTTGCTGCGCCAACCAAGCTAAGGCCGCATCTTTTGCAGGTAGCTGTAATTTCAGGTGCTGACAGCGTGAGCGAATCGTAGGCAAGACCCGCTGCAGCTCATCAACCATCAAAATAAAGAGCACTTGTTTCGGTGGCTCTTCAAGAATTTTTAATAAGCCATTTGCCGCGCCACGGCTCAAACGGTCAGCAGGATCAATCCAAACGATGCGCCAGCCGTCTAGCTGAGAAGTTAGTGTCACTCGACTGCTTAAATCACGAATCTGCGCGACAGCAATCTCTTTCTTTTTCTCTTCTAAGCTAACGCGGAAAAAATCGGGATGCGTGCCGGCTTGATACAGGGCCTGCGCTTGCGCGTTGTTGGCATATAAGGCTTGGCAAATTTGATCGGCTAGATGGCGCTTGCCACTACCCTGAGGTCCACTCAACATCAATGCATGCGGCATCCGGCCCGCGTGCTGAACATTAGCCCACCAGCTGGCAATCGTTTGCTGCCATGGCAACAAGGCCAACGACTGCATTAACTGACGCCCCACTGGCGAGCGAAACCACTCACCGTGGCCTCTACGGCCGCCGTTACGTCCTCTAAAGACATGCTGGCATCAATCACGGCATAACGCTCAGGGTGGTCTTTAGCACGATCCAAATAGACTTGGCGGGCGCGATGGAAAAAGTCGAGCGACTCTTGCTCAAAACGATCAACCGGGCCGCGGTTCTTAGCACGGGTTAACGCGAGCTCTGGATCGGCATCTAACACGATCACCAAGTCTGGGCGCAACTCAGCCTGTACCCACTTTTCAAGCACTGCAATACGCGCCACACCCAACTGGCGACCTGCACCCTGGTAGGCATAGCTTGCATCGGTAAAACGATCACATAGCACCCAATCACCACGGTTAAGCGCGGGACGAATTTTTTCATGCAGATGATTCGCTCGGGCGGCAAACATCAATAAGGTTTCTGCTTCTAGTGACAAGGGCGCGCCATCTTTGTCTAACAGAACTGAACGCAAAGCCTCACCCGCAGCTGTTCCACCCGGCTCGCGAGTGCAAACTAATGCTTTGCCGGCTTGCTCCAAGGCGCGTTGGGCAACAGCCATTTGTGTGGTTTTGCCTACACCTTCAATGCCTTCTAAAACAATGAAAGCGCCGCGCTCGGCATCGTGACGAGTGCCGTCGTTCGCTTCTAGGCTCGGTTGCGTTTGATCGATCATCTTTTTAACTGGTATTTCCGCACAGCGCGGTTATGTTCTTCTAAGGTCGCCGAGAAATAGTGTCCACCGTCGCCGGTTGCCACAAAATATAAGGCGTCTCCATCTTTCGGATGCAGCGTAGCATGAATGGCTGCGGCGCCCGGCAATGCAATAGGTGTTGGCGGCAAGCCTTTGATTACATAGGTGTTATAAGGCGTTGCCTCACGAATATCTCGGCGACGAATATTGCCGTCGTAACGATCACCCATGCCATAAATAATGGTTGGATCGGTTTGTAGCTTCATGCCCTTTCTTAGGCGACGTACGAACACGCCCGCAATCTCAGGGCGCTCACTTGCCAGCCCTGTTTCTTTTTCAATAATGGACGCCAGAATCAATGCTTCATAAGGCGTTTTAATCGGTAAACCTTCGTCGCGCTCTTCCCATTCCTTGTTTAAGGTTTGCTGCAGGCGCTGATAAGACTGCTTAAGAATCGACAGGTCACTGGCGCCACGGGTATAAAAATACGTATCAGGAAAGAACTGGCCTTCGGGGTGCTCACCCTCCGCGCCTAATGCAGTCATGATTTCAGCATCGCTCCATGACGCTGTTTTTTGCTCCAAGCCCTCTGCTTTCGCGAGCGCTTTACGGAAATCACTAAAACGCTGACCTTCAACAACCGTGACCGGATGCTGCACAACATCACCATTCACAATACGCTGCAATAGGCTATCTACGGTGTCGCCTTCCACCATCGCAAACTCGCCCGCGCGGATTTGGGCTGCTTGCCCTCTAAAGCGATACCAATAGCGCAGCACATCTGCACGTTCTACCCAGCCACGATTCTCAAAATCTCGTGCCAAACGCCCAATATGACTGCCCTGCGGCACTAAGTAGCTGGCTTCAGACACCTGCAAAGGCTGTTCATAAAAGGCTTTAACTTGAGGAGCTAGCCACAGCATCAAGCCACCAAGGCCAATCAGGCCTAAAGTGAACATCAAAGACAAAGCAGTGATAAGACGTTTGATATTCATCAGCCTCTCTATTCCAAGCTAGCTTTCTAAAGTTGGAGCGAACTGCTCTACTAGTGTGTGTGTTGTTGAATCAACCGCAAAACAAGCATCTTCTAGGCTCGTAACCGGCCAAACCCCGATCATTGCATTCGACAGAAATAAGGCACTGGCGCCCTCAATATCTGCTTTACGAAGGCGGCACTCTTCGTATGGGAGCTGCGAGGCTTCAAACCAATTTAAGATTTGCTGACGCATGGTGCCAGCAACACCACAACGATCCAGCAACGGCGTTTTCCATACACCGCCAATGCAGGCAAAAAGATTAGTCGCCGTACCTTCAACTACATAACCTTCGGTATCGCACATTAAGCCTTCTTGGCACTCATCATGCCACTACAGGCGCGCTA
>JAPPPA010000171.1 GCA_028817755.1 Gammaproteobacteria bacterium
CTTCGGTATCAGCCACCTGTGGCGCGGGGCCGCCGACCATATAGCGCACATGCAGCTTCGCCATTTCGTTATCGGTCATATCTACAACCGCATAACCGGCATCGCCCAGCTTGTTTAGCACCTCAGCTTTCTCAGCACTATCAGCCAAGGCTAAGCCCACAAAAATTTGCGCCTTATCCGCATGACTGTAGCGATAGTTAAACTCGGTAATAGCGCGCTTGCCCAACAAACTGCAGAAGCGCTTAAAGCTGCCCGGCTTTTCTGGAATCTCAACCGCAAATAGCGCTTCGCGAGCTTCACCCAACTCCGCACGCTCTGACACATGGCGCAGGCGGTGGAAATTGATATTGGCGCCAGACTCAATCGCAGCCAGATGTTTATCTTCTAAGCCGTTCTCTTGAACGTACTTCTTAAGGCCAGCAACCGCTAAAGCACCAGCTGGCTCAGCAATCGAACGTGTGTCGTCAAATACATCAGCAATGGCCGCGCAGATTTGGTCGACTGATACCAACACGACCTCATCAACATATTGTTTAGCGAGATCAAAGGTTTTCTTACCGATTTGCTTTACAGCTACACCGTCGGCGAACAAGCCCACATTTTTCAGGGTAACGCGACGCTGAGCAGCCAACGCATCATGTAACGTTGGCGCATCTTCGGGCTCTACGCCAATCACCTTTACGTTTGGGCGTAGGTATTTGATGTAAGCCGCCACACCAGCGACCAAACCACCGCCGCCGACCGGCACAAATACCGCTTCTAAATCACTAGGTGCTTGCTCAAGAATCTCGCGGGCAATCGTGCCTTGCCCTGCGATGACTTGTTCATCGTCGTAAGGATGTACATAGGTAGCGCCGGTGCTTTCTACAAGCTCTTGCGCATGCGCACTTGCATCGTCGTAGGCATCGCCGACCAATACGACTTTGGCGCCTAAGTTACGAACGTTCTGAACTTTGATGTCGGGCGTTGTGCGCGGCATCACAATCGTCGCCTTCACGCCCAGCTTTTGCGCAGATAGCGCGACACCTTGCGCATGATTACCTGCAGAGGCGCATACAACGCCATTAGCGCGTTCAGCCTCGGTTAAATGCGCCATGCGGTTATAAGCGCCGCGCAATTTAAAAGAAAATACGGGTTGTAAGTCTTCGCGCTTCAACCAAACGTGGTTGTTTAAGCGGCGCGACAACACGGGCGCAGCATCCAACGGTGTACGCGTTGCAACGTCATACACACGTGCATCTAAGATGCGCTTTACAACAGAATCTAGCTTCACGGCTTGCCGCCTTTCCCCGCATTTCGGACAATAGAACATTCTGCAGCCGATTTATTTGGCTGCCACCCCAATTTACCACAGGAAATCAGGCACTTGAGCGCAGAATCTTCACAAGATGATCTAAAACGCGCCGCGGCAGAAGCGGCTATTGCGGAAATTGAAGACGGCCAAATCGTCGGCGTTGGCACCGGCTCTACCGTGAATTACTTTATTGACGCGCTTGCTAACGAAAAACATCGCATTGAAGCGGCTGTTTCAAGCTCTGAAGCCAGCACCGAACGGCTCAAAGCCCATGGCATTGAAGTGCTAGACCTGAATTACACCGGCGACATTGAGCTCTATGTAGACGGCGCCGACGAAGCCACTCGAAACATGCACCTGATCAAAGGCGGCGGTGCTGCCCTTACACGCGAAAAGATTGTGGCCGAAGCCGCCAAACGCTTTGTGTGCATTGCCGATGGCAGCAAGTTAGTTGATCGCTTGGGCGCCTTCCCACTACCAGTAGAAGTTATCCCAATGGCGCGCAGCTTAGTCGCTCGCAAGCTTGTACTGTTAGGCGGCCAACCTGAATGGCGCGAAGGCGTGATCACAGACAACGGTAATTTGATCCTAGATGTATATAACCTAGACCTAACCGATGCCGTGAAAATGGAAACCGCCATTAATCAAATTCCGGGCGTTGTGACTTGCGGCATTTTTGCGCACCGTGGCGCAGATAAATTGATTCTAGGCACTGCCAACGGCGTCGAGGTAATTGAATAAATGAGCGCAAATATTATTGACGGCAAAGCCATTGCCGCAAAAATCAAATCTGGCGTTGCTGATGCAATTAACGAACGCCTAGCCGATGGCAAGCGCGCACCGGGTTTAGCTGTAGTGCTAGTTGGTGATAACCCTGCATCGCAAGTTTATGTAAACAACAAACGTAAGAGCTGCGAAGCCACCGGCGTGATTTCTCGCGCTTACGACTTGCCTGCCGACACGGCCGAAGATGCGCTAATCGATTTGATTGACGAGCTAAATACCGACGACGCTATTGATGGCATTTTGGTGCAACTACCGCTTCCAGAACATATCGACGGCGACAAAGTATTAGAGCGTATTGCGCCTGAAAAAGATGTTGACGGCTTCCACCCCTACAACATTGGTCACCTAGCGCAGAAAAACCCGCTACTACGCCCTTGCACGCCATACGGCGTGATGAAGATGCTTGAGCATTGCGATATTGACCCATGCGGCATGGATGCGGTGATTGTTGGCGCCTCTAATATTGTGGGTCGCCCAATGATGATGGAGTTATTACTTGCCCGTGCTACTACAACGGTTTGTCACAGTAAGACGCGCGACCTTGCTGAGAAAGTCGCACAGGCGGACATCGTTGTTGCCGCTGTTGGCATTCCAGAGTTTGTAAAAGGCGAATGGATTAAACCCGGCGCCGTCGTAATTGACGTGGGCATTAACCGCCTAGAGAGCGGCAAACTTTGCGGCGACGTAGAATTTGATGCTGCAAGCCAGCGCGCCAGCTGGATTACGCCTGTTCCCGGCGGCGTAGGCCAAATGACGGTAGCCATGCTGCTCGCCAACACGCTACAAGCCTGCGAAACGAGAGAAGCCGCCCAATAAGGCGGCTTCTGCTGATGCTAAATTCGGCTCAAACCTAGTTCTTCACTAGAATCATATCGACTACTTCTTCCGCTAGGCTATCGATACCTAGTTCGCCGTCACCACGGAACCACTGAGAACTCCAGTTAATAGCGCCCAACCATAGGCGCACAAGCAATTTCGGATCACCCTGCTTCACTACACCCTGGTCCATTGCGCGCTGCATGACATCGCGGCACACGTCTTCGTATTTGTCTCTAAGTTGCACCACTTGGTCCCGCTGATCTGAAGGCAGACTACGCCATTCGTATAACAATGAAGCAAGCGATGCCTGCGTATTGCTCAACAAAGTACGCAGATGTGTGCGGGTCATGGTGATCAGCTCTTCACGCGGGTCTGAGCATGTTTGTAGCTCTAAAGTCACCGCTGCTGAAAGGTCATCAATACCACGACGCATCACTTCATACAAAATCTCGCCTTTGCTAGAGAAGTGATAGAACAAGCTGCCTGATTGCATGCCCACAGCGTCAGCCAAATCACGTACGGTGGTACGTTCGTAACCTTTCTCGCGAAACAGCGCAGCGGCGGCTTCTACTAAAGCGTCACGTGATGGGCGTTGAGCATCGTCTGGGTTCATCCGGGCCATGGAATTGTTCGTTTTCTATAGATGAGTCGAGCCAGTATACCAAGCGCTCGATAGGCAACCTAGCGATTAACGCAGCTTTATAAAAAATAGCTGCTTTTTCCCTCCGGATTACGCCATAACCCCTTGACAGGAAAGCGTTAGATAATAAAATGCGCGCCTCTTGTGAAGCAGCTCAGCAACTCTGCTGAGTTCTACTGCTAGGCATGGCGATATAGCTCAGTTGGTTAGAGCGACGCATTCATAATGCGTAGGTCCCAGGTTCAAGTCCCGGTATCGCCACCATCTTCTCTCTAAAGATACTTATGACGGCTATGTACGGGCTTTCTCGATTGCTCGGCGCTGTAGTGCTGCCCGAACCTTGCTAATAAAGCGTGGCGAAACCGTTTCAGCATTTTCCATTTTAGAAACATAAGCTTGGGTAATACCCAAAGCCTCGGCGAGCTCTTTCTGTTTTAAGCCTGCGCGCATACGCATCAAGGTCACTGGGTTTCTAAATGGTGTCGCCGCAAATGCCGCATCATCTTCCATTGCAGAAGAAACTGCCACGGCCTGCCGCTGAGCCTCAAGCTCAGCGTCAATCTTATCTTTTAGGCGTTCGTAAACGGTGTACGGAAGTACGACAAACTGATCGCGCCCATTAAGGTCTTTGACTACCTGCGGTTGTTGCATTGCTTAATAACACTGACTAGGTTCAGTAGTTAGTATAGCAATACAACCCCGCCTGGTTATATTTTTTAACCAGGCGGGCGTGTTTAGTAATGTCCTATCGAACGATGCCGCGAGAGCTTTGCTCTAGGAAGTCGACCAGCACTTGTACTTCTGACGCATCTTTAGCCATTGTGAGGAGTTGTTCACGCGCCTCGTCCAGTTTCAAGTTTGAACGATAAAGAATGCGGTACGCCTTCTTAATATTGCGAACTTGCTCTGGCGTAAAGCCACGACGACGCAACCCTTCAGAGTTGATGCCATATGGCTTAGCTGGATTCTGCGCCACAGTGACATATGGCGGCACATCTTGGTGAAGGCCAGAATCAAAGCCCAAGAAGGCATGATCGCCGATTTTGCAGAACTGGTGGATCTTGGAGTAACCGCCACAAATTACCCAATCGCCAACAATCACGTGACCCGCTAGCGCGGCGTTGTTAGCCAAAATACAGTTATTACCGATTACGCAGTCGTGAGCAATGTGCACATAAGCCATCACCCAGTTGTCATTGCCTAGCTTGGTAGTACCAATGTCTTGCACAGTGCCACGGTTAAAGGTGCAGAACTCACGAATGGTATTGCGGTCACCGATTTCTAGTAGCGTAGGCTCGCCCGCATATTTTTTATCTTGCGGCGCCTCACCAATAGAGCTGAATTGGTAGATATGGTTTTCTTTACCAATGCGGGTTGGGCCTTTGATAACCACATGCGAACCCACCACGGTGCCTTCGCCAATCTCGACGTCGGCACCAATAATGCTGTAGGCGCCAATTTCAACGTTATCGGCAATCTTAGCTGCCGGATCAATAATCGCTGTTTGATGAATCATTTTTTATAGTTCCTTTGCCGCACACATCAGCTCAGCTTTTGTGACCAAAACATCATCCACGTAGCTTTCACCTTTAAAGCTCCATAGATTACGTCGGCACTTGGTAACCGATACTTTGTGAACAAGCTGATCCCCAGGGCGCACTGGCTTTTTGAAGCGCGCGCCGTCAATAGCCGTGAAGTAGTATCTGAATTTGTCAGGCGCATCGTTGCGGCTAGACACTGCCAGCACGCAAGCAGCTTGTGCCATAGACTCTAAAATCAGTACGCCTGGCATTACCGGGTCCCCCGGGAAATGCCCTTGAAAAAACGGCTCGTTAATCGTGACGTTTTTCAAGGCCACAATGCGTTTGTTCTCTTCAATGTCCACAACCTTGTCTATCAAGATAAACGGATAACGGTGTGGAATCAGACTTAATAAGTCTTTAATGCCTAGTTGGCTCAACTCTGTCATTTATTCGTCCTCAGCTAGCTTGCTTTGTAATGCCGCTAACTGTTTCTCCAATTTTGCCAATTTCTTATTGGTGTCATCTAGCTGGCGTAATCGCGCCATGCTTCTGCGCCACTGAGGTGTCGTCAGCTGAGGAATCCCCCCTGAGTAACTACCCCTTTCTTCAATGGTATTTAGCACCATAGTACGGGCGGTTAGCATGCTGCCATCGGCAACCGATATATGCCCTGCGATGCCAACATTACCACCAGCAATCACATGCTTACCTACAGTCGCACTGCCCGCAATAGCGGTTTGTGCGGCCATAACGGTATAGGCGCCAATACGTACGTTGTGAGCGACCTGAATATGATTATCAAGTTTCACCCCTGTTTCGATCACAGTATCACCCAGCGTACCGCGGTCGATACAGCAATTGGCGCCAATGTCGACATGATCCTCGATCACTACCGAACCCAGCTGCGGCACTTTCACCCAGTCACCATCTTCCGGTGCCCAGCCAAAACCGTCAGCACCGATCACGGTGCCACTATGGACACGACAGTACGCTCCAATTTTTACTTGGTGGTAAACCGTCACATTGGCTTCTAAAACCGTGTTTTCGCCAATTTGAGCATCCACACCGACTACGCTGTTGGCACCAATTTGCGCGCCTGCCGCTACCAACGCACCGGCACGCACTTGGGCACCAGCCGCCACATGAGCTTGAGGGTCCACAGTTGCATCCGGATGAATGTCAGCCGCATCGGAAATACCTTCAGCCGCGGGCGGTGTTTGATCAAATAGCGCGGCGATCTTTGCAAAAGCCGCATAGGGGTTAGCGTGAATTAAGCCCGGCTTACCTAGCTCAACCAAAGTATCCGCATCTTTAGGTGAAACCACTACCGCACTCAGGGCTGTAGCGCCAAGTTGATCACGATATTTCGGGTTAGACAGGAAACCGATCTCCCCTGCACCGCCGTCTTGAAGCGTATTAACACCTGACAGATTAAGCGAGCTGTCGCCCACGCATTCTGCGCCAACTTGTTCGGCAAGCTGGGCAAGCTTGTAACTATTTTGACCGGCCTGAAGTTCAGCCATTTGGCCTCCTACTAACAGCGCAACATCCTCTTGCGCAAGAACTGCCGCCTCGCCAAATTGCTAATAGCGACAGTGTTGTATTTATTAAGGGCATTTTAACCCGAAAGGTTTGCCGAACGGCTCTTCTGCAGGAAATCTTCGTTCACAAAAGCGTTATTTTGCGAGTGGTTCTTGGCCTTCGGCGCTAGCAACGTGTTCAAGCACATGAGCCGCTATTACTGGCAAGGCCTTAGGCGGTAGCTCATGTCCCAAACCGTCAATCAAGACCAACTTGGCACCGGGTACTTGCCGCGCAACATCCTTACTGCCCGCAGGGTGCACTAAGGGGTCTGCTGAACCATGCATAGCAAGCGTGGGGACATTGATTTTACGCAAGCGCAGCACGCGGCTGCCATCATTAAGTACGGCGCGGAACTGGCGAGTAGAACCTTCTGGATAATAACTACGATCGTAAATCTTGCCTGCCCAGTCCATCAAATCACCCGGCTCTCTGGGAAAACTTGGGCTGGCATAAAGCTTCCAACCATCCACCATGTGCTGTAACACGTCTTCACGCGCTTCAGATTTAGCTGAGTGCCCCAACCGCAAAATACATTTCATTTTGCCTAACGGCACCCGGCGACTACCGGATGTGGACATAAAGCTGACCATGGACAAAACCCGACCTGGATTTGATGCGGCCACTAGCTGAGCAATCATGCCGCCCATTGAAGCCCCAACAACGTGCGCTTTCTTAATAGACAAGGCATCCATTAAGCCAACCGTATCGTTAGCCATATCTTGCAGGGTGTAGGGAG
>JAPPPA010000100.1 GCA_028817755.1 Gammaproteobacteria bacterium
GGCCAATAAAGCCCGCGTCGCAGCCAGCAGCAGCGTTGATTTGCTCGTCATTGACGAGCGTTAGCGGCTCGGCAATTTCTGGCAGCTTTTCAGCTTTAATTTCGTTTAGCTCGTGGTCGCCGCGTAGCACGAGAGCAATCACTGGCTGCTTTTCGTTAGTGCCTTGTACCAGCAGTACTTTGACGGTTTCAGTCGCATCCGCACCGGTGAGTTCACACACCTCGGCAATGCTGCGTTGGTTTGGTGTGTCGAACTTGCTCATGGCATCGCCAGCGGCTGGGCGTTCACCTGGCGCTAGTGCTTCAGCCATTTCGACGTTGGCGGCGTAATCGCTTTCGGTAGAGAAGGCGATATCGTCTTCACCGGACTCAGCCAGCACATGGAACTCATGTGAGGCGTTGCCGCCAATGCTGCCGGTGTCGGCTTCTACTGGGCGGAAGTTCAGGCCAATACGGCTGAAAATGCGGCAGTAGGTGTCGTACATGGTTTGGTAGGTTTCAGCGAGTGAATCCGTGCCTAGGTGGAAGGAGTAGGAGTCCTTCATAATAAATTCGCGGGCACGCATGACGCCAAAGCGAGGGCGACGCGCGTCACGGAATTTAGTTTGAATTTGGTAGAAGTTACGCGGCAGTTGCTTGTAGCTTTTTAACTCGTTACGCGCGATGTCGGTAATGACTTCTTCATGCGTTGGGCCAACGCAAAATTCGCGATCGTGACGATCGGTTAGGCGTAGTAGCTCGTCGCCATATTTCTGCCAGCGGCCAGATTCTTCCCAAAGCTCTGCCGGTTGTACAGCTGGCATCAGCAGTTCTTCGGCACCTGCCGCGTTCATTTCTTCGCGGACGATGTTTTCAACCTTACGTAATACGCGCAGGCCCATCGGCATCCAGCTATAAAGGCCGGAGGCGAGCTGGCGAATCAAGCCAGCGCGTAGCATCAGTTGTTGAGAAATAACGTCCGCGTGAGCTGGGACTTCTTTAAGGGTGGAAACCGTGATTTGAGAGGCTTTCATCGCTTTATCTGATTGAAAGCCACGGAACCCATACAATCAATTCGGGGAGAGGCCCCGTTTAGAGTTCCGTGGCAAGTTGTTTAGAACAAGTTGGTTGCAGTCGCCGGGTTGTCTTCTGGCTTAGGCTCTTCGCTGTCGCGAGAGGCAATCCAGTCGCCGGTAATCATTTCTTTGTAGCTCGCGCCAGGACCAACCATTGGGTATACGCCAGCGTCGCCATCAATAATGACTTCTAGGAAGGCAGGGCCGTCGAATTCAATAAAGTCTTTGACCACTGATGGTACGTCGGCATTGTTTTCTAGGCGGCGTACCCAAGGGAAACCGTCAGCTTCGGCGGCTTTAATAAAGTCTTTCTTATGTAGGCTCTTATCCGATGCAGAGAAGCGACCTTTAAAGAACAGTTTCTGCCACTGGCGCACCATGCCGTCGCCGTAGTTATTCAGCAGCAAAACTTTCACTGGCAGGTTGTAGGTGGTGACGGTTTCTAGGTCGCCTAAGTTCATGCGAATAGAGCCGTCGCCATCAACGTCGATAACTAACGCATCTGGGCAAGCGTATTGGGCGCCAATGGCAGCGGGTAGGCCGAAGCCCATGGTGCCCATTGAGCCTGATGTTAGCCATAGACGCGGCTCAGCAAAGTCAAAGTACTGTGCTGCCCACATTTGGTGTTGGCCTACGCCGGTAGCAACAATGGCTTTGCCATCGGTGATTTTGTTGATTTCTTCGATGACGTAGTACGGCTGAATCGCGTCACCATCTTTCTTGTAGGTGAAGCCGTGTTTAGCTTTTAGCGCACCGATGTGATCGTGCCACTCGCTGTAGTCTTTTTCGAAGCTAGTGCTCTGGCCGTGCTGAACCAGCTTGTTCAGCGCAGGAATTAGTTCACCAACGTGCGACCAATCAACGGCTTTTACTTTGCCGATTTCTGATGGGTCGATATCAAAGTGCGCGATGGTTTTAGCATTCGGTGCAAATGCGTCAGGCTTGCCCGCAACGCGGTCATCAAAGCGTGCGCCAATGGCAATTAAGCAGTCGCAATCGTCTACGGCGTAGTTAGCAAAGGCTGCACCGTGCATACCCAACATATGCATGGATAGGTCGGTGCGTGTGTCTATCGCGCCAATCCCCATGAGTGTGGTCACTACTGGGATTTTGAAGGTGTTAACTAGCTCGCGAACAGCCTCGGCTGCTTCGCCGTTAATGACGCCGCCGCCTGCGTAAATCAGTGGGCGCTTGGCTTTGGCTAGCATCAAGAAGAAATCAGCACATTGTTGATCGGTGATTTCAGCGTCAAAAATCTTTTGCATGCGATTGCGGTATCCCGGAATCGCCAACTGGCCTTGGCCTTTGTATTCGCCAGACCAATTTTGCACGTCTTTTGGCACATCGATCACGACCGGGCCGGGACGGCCAGTACGTGCGATTTCGAATGCGGTGCGTACGGTGTCTTCTAGCTGATCTGGGTCGGTTACTAGGAACACGTGCTTGGCGCAGGCGCCCATGATGTTACTGATTGGGGCTTCTTGGAACGCATCGGTACCAATGGCGCCTGTTGGCACCTGGCCGCAGATCATGACCATTGGGATTGAGTCGGCCATACAATCGCGAATCGGTGTCACGGTGTTGGTCGCGCCCGGGCCCGAAGTTACCATGCATACACCAACGCGGCCGCTAGCACGGCTATATCCCGCGGCCATAAAACCAGCGCCTTGCTCGTTGGCCGGCACGATCAGTGGCATAGGCGCCTGTGGGTTGTCTTCGTTGTAACGGAAGATAGCGTCGTAGGTCGGCAAAATGGCGCCGCCGCTATAACCAAATACGGTATCTACGCCTTCTTCTGCCAAGACTTGCACGATAGTTTCCGCACCGCTAAGGGTTTCACCGGTACGTGGCTTTGGAGTAGGGCGTGTTGGGTTGTTCATTGCGATCTTTGTAAGGTTTTGTAGGTTTACGCTGATGTGCCGTTATAAAAGCTTTGGGCGCACCGCGAGAAAAGCCGCGTATTTTAACCCGAGCGAGGTAAATACCGTTTGTAAAATTACGCTCAAACTGGCTTAAAACTAGGGTCTAGCTTGATTTTTTAGGGTTATATGCGTAACTTTCGCGGCTCATTCGGCGCCATTGGGCGCTATTAACTGTTATTCCAAACTTCAGTAGGGCCAATGCGGCACACCATTTCTGTATTGCTTCAAAACGAAGCGGGCGCGCTGTCACGAGTCGCCGGTTTATTTTCTGCGCGTGGTTACAACATTGAATCACTTAGCGTGGCGCCGACTAATGACGTGACGGTTTCTCGTTTAACGTTAGTGACGACCGGCACGGACGCGGTGATCGGCCAGATTAACAAGCAACTTTCTAAGTTGGTGGATGTGGTGGCGTTGGTTGACCTGACGGTAGAAGAGCGTTTTGCACGTGAGCTACTGTTATTGAAAGTGTCTGCCGAAGGTGAGCAGCGTGATGCAGTACGTGACTTAGTCACCGAAGCCCATGCACGTATTTTGGAAGATACTGATACCACCTATACCGTGCAGTTGGCGGGTACGTCAGATGAGGTCGATACCTTTGTTTTGGGTATGCAGACTATTGCGGAAATTGTTGAAGTAGTACGCAGTGGCGTAGCGGCAATTGAACGCGGTAAGCAGTGTTTGGCGATCGACTAATTACACTGTAATAGATATAAAAAAAGCCCCGCTGGTGTAAACCAGCGGGGCTTTTTTATGTGCTCAACGCAGTCGCTTAGCGAAGAATATGTACTTCTACACGACGGTTTTGAGCGCGACCTTCAGCTGTGCTGTTGTCGGCAATAGGACGTGATTCGCCAAAGCCTGTGGTTTCTACACGGCCGGCAGCAACGCCACGCTCAACCAACCAAGCTTTTACACCACCTGCACGCTTTTCAGAAAGCGTTTGGTTGTAGGCTTCGGTAGAGCGGCTGTCAGTGTGACCAGCAATCAGGATGCGCATATCTGGGTAACGCTTAAGAGCGACCAATAGTTGCTCTAGCTGTGGGCCACCGAGGGTTAACTCGGCAGAGTTACGCGCAAAGTTAAGGCCGCGAATGGTAAGCGTGTCGGCAATTTTACAGCCAACCGCGTCTACGCGAGTTGATGGTGGCGTTTGTGGGCAGCGGTCTGCTTCGTTAGGTACGCCGTCTTGGTCATCGTCAGTACTAACCGGAGCCACGATAGGCTTGGTAGCGGCAACGGTGCTTTCTGGGTCTAGTGGAATGTGGATACCTACGCCGATATCTAGGTCAAGGAAATCATCGTTTTCTTCGTTGATTTGCTTGGCGCGAACTTCTGAACGAATCGCGGTGCCATTACGGTGGAACTGCCAGAGTAGACCTAGGCCAACGTTAAGTACGGTGTTGTTTTCGCCGTCTTGACCGTCGGTGCGGTCAGCCAAGATGCCGCCACCCGCAAGAATGAATGGTGTTAGGCCGCCGTCTGATAGGTCGTAACGAAGATCTACAGTTAGACCTGCGCGTGAAAGGTCATCACCCGCGTCGTTGGCAAGTTGGTCGCCAACAAAGCCAGCTTCTAGCGACCAGTGTTGGTTGAAACGCTTACCAAAGATAATACGTGCGCCAGCACCGTCTTCGATGTCTGGACCGCGGTCATCGTCAGCAATGGAATAGAAAACCATTGGGTCGATGTACCAGTTGTACTTTGTATCCTCAAACTCGGCTTGAGCGCCGAACGCAAAGGCGCTTAGTGCTGCGCCGAAAGCAAGTTGCTTAATCATTGGGTTGCCCTTAGTGCTGTGACTAAAACAATTCTAATAAATGCCAAGATGAATGTTAACTGCAGCCCGGACTATTTGTCGGGCGCAAAAATCTATTAGATTGTTCGCAAAAATGTACTAGGCGCGGGCAATTTGGCGACTTATTGGGTGCTTGCAGCCTAGTAATTACGGGAAACCGTGAACTGTGCGAGTTCAATCATGGCTTGTTTGTAATCTGAAGCCGGGAGTGCATTGAGTGCATTTACGGCCGCTTCAGACTCGGCATTCGCGCGGTCGGCGGTGTATTGCAGGGCGCCGGTGGCATCAATTGCGGCTCGAATTTCATCAATTTTGTCGATGCCGCCGTGTTCGATCGCGTTGCTAACGAGCGCTTTTTGCTCGTCGTTGCCTTCTCGCATGACATAAATCAACGGCAGGGTAGGCTTTCCTTCGGCCAAATCGTCGCCTAGGTTTTTGCCCATTTCTTCGCTGTTGCTGCTGTAGTCCAGTACGTCGTCAATCAGTTGGTAGGCGCGGCCCAAGCAAAGCCCGTATTCACCTAACGCGTCTTGTGTTGTGGCATCCGCGCCGGCTAATGCGGCGGCGCTACGAGTAGCAGCCTCGAACAAGCGGGCAGTTTTGCTTTCAATGACTTGGTAGTAACGCTCTTCGGTGGTGTCGGGGTCGCCGCAATTTACCAACTGCATCACTTCGCCTTCGGCGATGACGTTGGTGGTATCTGCCATGATGTCCATGATGCGGAGGTCTTGCAGCTGCACCATTAATTGGAAGGCGCGCGAATAAAGGAAGTCACCAACTAAAACGCTGGCGTGGTCGCCCCATTTTGCATTGGCGGTTTCAGCGCCGCGGCGCAGCATGGACTCATCGACAACGTCGTCATGCAGTAGCGTAGCGGTGTGAATGTATTCAATAACCACGGCCATGATTTGGCGGGTTTTAGCATCGCAGCCCAAAGCGTTAGCAGCCAGTAGCACGAGCATGGGCCGCAAGCGTTTGCCGCCACTGTTCACAATGTGATGGCCTACCAAATTAACTAACGGCTCACGGGTGGTGAGGCTGTCTTGAATAAGTTGGTCAACGGCCTCCATGTCGGTTGCAAGTAGGGCGCGTAGATTGGCAACTGGATTGTTAGTCAATGTGCTGAAGTCTTTGGCTATAGGCGTAGAGGGGCGGATGCTAGGCAGGGCCCAAGGTGCTGTCAAGCGCTAGCTGTTAGCAATTCTGAAGCGATCGGTAGTCCAAGTGCCTGAATTTATTAGTCGCCGGAACTTGTTAATGGAGGCTGAGGCGTTTTTCCTGTAAATTGCCACGCCATTCATTTGCTGGCGGCAGCGCCCGCCTTGCGTATTTCTTATATGAGCGACACTGGTTTAACGGTACCTGTAACAGTAGTAGAAGCAGACGGCACGATTCGCATTCCCATGCGCGAGCGCGCGGCTGAGTTGTTGCGTTCTGCCGGCCAGTACACCTGGCGCACCATTACTATTCCTAAAGGGTTTGTGCCGCTAGCGCAGATTTTTGCGCATAACCAACCCATTGCTGAGGGCGAGTTAAGCCAAGCGCTAGATACGCTATTTACGCAGCTTTATACCCACCCAGTCACTCGTCAAACCCGCAAAGTTACGGGCTTTTTACGTGAGCAGAACTTACTGCCAAATGAGGCAACGACTGAAGATTTGATTCGCTTTGTAGTGAATCAATGTGTGCAGCGTAGTCCTGTGCCTGTGCCGGAAGTAGTGCTGGATGAGTTTTGGTCGTTTTACGACGAGCTTATGTCAGCGCCAGAGCTTAAGGGCTTGGCTGAGCTGAATTTAGATATTGCGCGTTACGTGTTGCGCACCTATGAGCCGTTGTTGGTTGAGTTGATTAATACGCTCAAAGAAACGCGTCGCGTGAACCAAGAAATGCTGGGTGAGCTGGTGCGTCGTGCCATGGTGGTGCGTACGGATATCGTGATTATCCGCAGACAAATCAAAGCCTTACGCTACATTAAGCCGTTCTTCCAGACTGATCCTAAAGACTTTGGTAAGCAGGCAGAAATTGTTGCCTCAATGGTGCGTGAGTTCGGGCCGTTCTTTATCAAGATGGCGCAAGTTGCAGCGAGTAATGCTGACTTCCTACCAGAAGAAATTGCGCGCGAATTAGAAGTGTTCCACGAGGATGTTGATCCTATGTTGGGCACCGAGGTGATGGAGGCGTTTAAGCATAGCTTTGGTAAGCGCCCACACGATATGTATTTTGGTTTTGATACCGAAAAGCCGTTGAAATCAGGCTCAATTGGCTCGGTTTATTTGGCGCGTCGTCCGGTACAAATTGAAGATCGCGAGCTGCTGAAGCGCGTGATCGTGAAAGTCGGTCGCCATAACCTCGATCGCGAATTCCAAATGGGCAAAATGGTGCTGGGTTTAGCCATCATTAGCTCTCAATACTGGGCACCGCATAGCAAGCTTGCGCCGTTCTTGCAGGCATTGCAGGAGCAGGCTGACGAGTTTGTACGTGGTGTCCAAGACGAGTTGGATTTCCGCGAAGAAGCCAACACCCAGCGCCGTTTCGAGC
>JAPPPA010000306.1 GCA_028817755.1 Gammaproteobacteria bacterium
ATCATGTTGGACACCCAGTCCTTCTCGGTACGCGCTTTAATAGGCAACAAACTCATCATCGCCGGCAGCAAAGTCACTGAGGCAAAGAACGCGATCATCACACCAATAGCCGAGATATTGCCGAATTCACGTAGTGGCGGCGCATCGGCAAAGTTCATACTCAAGAAGCCTAGCGCGGTGGTAATAGACGTGAGGAAAACCGGCAACATATTCAGCTGTAACGAATACACCAAGGCCTCGTGTTTATTTTTACCCTCGCGCATACCCACAATCATGCTCACCAGAATGTGAATACTGTCGGCCACCGCCAGGGTCATAATCACCGTCGGCGTGCTCGCCGTCGGCGGCGTTAATTTCACGCCTAACGCGGCAATAATGCCCAGCGCACCCATCGCCGAAATCGTCACCACAGACAAGGTAGTCACAACACCGGCCCAGCTACGCAGCAACAAATACATGGTGACAATCACCACCAAATACATCATTGGAATTAAGCCCGACAAGTCACTTTGCGCAGCCTCGGAGAAGGCGTTGTTGAGCATGGTAGAACCGCTCATATACGTAGTTAGATGCGGGAATTTTTCTAACAAACGCGCTTCAAGATCACGCGCTGCGGCCACTGTTTCCGGCACTTCTAAAATGTCTTGTTTCGGGAAGGTAAATGTCACCGACACCGCTGCAATTTTGCCTGCACCGGCCAACTTGTCGCTGGAGACCACGCGGTCGAGCAGCAGCGGTTCGTTTAACACTACATCCTTAATTAAGGCGAGCTCAGCATCGGTAATGTTGTTCCAGTCTTCCGCCATTTCCGCCACCAACAAGTCATCACCGTCAGCAATGGTGTGAGTGAAATTGGTAATGGAATCTACGCGCGTACTAAACGGTAACGCCCAAGACTCTTCGGTCAGAAACTCAATCGCTGCTAACGTTTCACGCGTAAAAATTTCGGCATCGCCGTCTGGGTCCAACACGTAAAACACGTTGTCTACTTTGGTGTAGGTGTTTTCTAGGTTGTCGAATGCCAATAACTGCGGATTGTCTTTGCCAAAAAACACCCGGTAATCGGTATCGAACCCGATAAACGTCTTAATACTCCAAAGTGCGGTCACCAACAGCGCGATTGAGGTCGCGATAATGGGCCAACGAAGCTTTAATACCGTTTCGGCGTAACGCCCAACAGCCAATTCAAAAGGCGTATTTTGCGGTGCTGACATAAGTGGCTCTCTCTAAGGTGTTTTATGGGTTACGCGGCGCGCGAAATGGTTTCGCTACCGGCTTGTTGTGGCGAGAACGCGTTTTCCATCATTTCAAACGGGAACACGTCTACTTCAATCGCAGCCAAGCGCGCTGCTTTCTGCGCCAAGATATTTTGTTTTTCTGACTCACTAATAATGCCGCTCTCTAGCGCTGCCTCGCTTAAATCTTCGGCTGCGCCTTTCGGCAATTGGCGTGCACGTTGTGCCGCCTGAATTTTTGCTAGAGCGGGTTGCGCGACTTGAATCGCTTCAAATGCCGCAAGCAAGCGACCCGCGCCGTCTTGCTCTGCCGGTGCTTGGTAAATCAAGTCAGTCAGGCGATCGCGCGCTGGGCTGTTTTGCATCAGTAGCTGGGCGCTATCACTAATCAGCTGACTGCTTGGGCCAGTGCCTAGCGGATTAAGGCGTAGCAATACGCTACCCACGGTACGCAACCAGCGCCCAACAATGGGCGTATCAAAGTTTTGATAAATGCCTTCAAACGCGGTTTGCATGCGTTGCATATTGGTTTCTAGCATCCATTGCGCTAACGGCAAATCTTGCAGCTGGCTGCCCTCGGCCTCCCAGCGGCGGGCCGTAGCAAACGCCATATACATATTGGAAAACACATCCGCAAAATGGCCTGACAAACGGCCTTTGGCTTTGAGCTTGCTGCCCATTAGTAGCATCGCCAAGTTCACCAACAAGGCATAACGCGCGGATGCCCAAGACAGGCGGCGGAAGTATTTTGCGGTTGGGCCAGACACAGGACTACCGGCGCTATAGCCACGGGTAATGCCACGTACCAAAGTACGCCCAGCACTCATCACCACATGCCCTAGCCAACCTAATAAATTCTTACGGAACGCGGCAACATCGTTATCTTCCAGCGCGTTTAACACTGGCTGCGCATAAGGGTGACAACGCGTTGCGCCCTGCCCAAAGATAATCAACGTCCGCGTCATAATATTCGCGCCTTCTACCGTCACCGGCATAGACGCACTGTTATACATGCTACCGACCACATTACTCGGGCCCTGCATAATGCCTGCGCCAGAAAACACATCTTGTGCATCCAAGGCCAAACCACGGCCTATCTCGGTCGCGGATTGTTTAAGCGCGGCAGACACCACCGGCGGTTTCACGCCTGCATCTAAACCACCCAAGGCCACGCTATGTGCTGCGGTAATGCCATAGGTAAAACCGGCGATACGCGCTAGTGGTTCTTGCACGCCTTCCATGTAACCGACGGACATACCAAATTGCTGACGCACCACCGCGTAGGCGCCAGTTAGCTGCGCCAAAATTTTGGAGCAGCCCACGGCATTGGCGGGTAAAGAAACCGCACGGCCACCTGCTAATGCTTCCATCAACATCGCCCAACCGCGGCCTAGGCCTTCGGCGCCGGCAATCACGTTATCAATCGGCGCGATGACGTCTTTACCCACGATTGGGCCGTTATAAAACGGCATGCCGTTCGGCCAATGGCGGTCGCCCAACGACAAGCCGGGCATGCCACGCGCTAGCAACACGCAGGTAATGCCAAGGTGCTCGCCTTTGCCCAATAAGTTTTCAGGATCACGCACCACCGCCGCCAAACTAACAATATCGGCAACCGGCGCCAAGGTGATGTAACGCTTACGGAAGTTGAGATTTAATTTGAGCTCACCGTCGCTATCTTTAAACACAATCGCGTCGGCTTTAATAGATGCGGCATCTGATCCGGCAGTTGGTTCGGTTAAGGCAAAACACGGAATCATTTCGCCATTTGCCAGCTTAGGCAGAAAACGCTGCTTTTGCGCCTCGGTGCCATATAGCTCTAATAATTCAGCGGGGCCAACGGAATTCGCAATCACCGCAAAGGTGCCACTCATGCCCGCTGCCATCATCTTCATCATTACCATGGCGGTGGCGTAGTTAGAAAAACCTTTGCCGCCCCATTCTTTGGCAATGTTTAGGCTCATAAAGCCGTTATCACGAATGTACTGAATGGTTTCTGACGGTAACTGTGCGGTTTGGGTTTCTTTCCAAATATCGGCCCGTTTACACAGCGCTTCTACTGGGCCGTCTAAGAAGGCTTTTTCTTCTTCTGTGAGCGTTGGCCACGGCGTTTGCAACATGGCTTTAAAGTTTGGATTGCCGGCAAATAGCTCGCCGTCCAGCCATACGTCACCAGACGCTAGTGCTTGTTTTTCGGTTTCAGAAATACGCGGCAACATGCCGGCTTTTTTCATGCTGTTCATCAGCATTGCAAACATCGTGTATCTCCTAGATTACGCTGCGTTGGGCGTAAGCAGTGGCGCCACATTCGCCACCGGAAAAGTCATTTGAAAACGCGGCACGGCCACAGCCAATAGCGGCTTTGCACTGGCTAAGTCGGCAAAGGCGCTGCTATCGGCCCATGCCGACTGCAAATTCGCCAAAGCCGCACGGCCACGTGCAGCGGGTGTGTATTCAAAGTACTGATCTTGCCAATGCTGGCACAAGGTCCTTAGCGCCGCGGGCACAAGGGCGGTAGTGACAGGCAACGACCACGATTGCTTCGCAAAACTGAGGCGGCAAATGGCTTTGCCCTGCTGCGAAATTGTCGCCACCACACCGCCTTTGTGGTCGTACTGCAAATCAAAATCGGCCAATTCTTTTGGAATGCCCCAATTACGCTGACCGTTATCCACGCTGCTTTGTGAAGACACAAAAATACGGCTAATGCTGTAACGCTTGTGTTGGCTTTGCCCGCGAAAACGGCCGGGAATAAACAACAACTCGTAATACGGCCCTACCGCAGAGCTGCTGTAGTCCACCAACATGATGTAACCGATATTCCCAGGCTGTCGCTCACCTTTTAAACCGGCAGGCGTAAATGGGTCAGCATCCAAGCTGCCATTGGGAAAACGCAGTGCAGCTAAATAACCTCGGCCCGTTAGTTGCCACGGCGCAGGCGCTGTTTTCATATGTGTTCTCCTAGCAACAAAAAAGGCCGCACGTTATGCGCGGCCTTATGTTTTAAAAAAAGTGGCGGTATTCCAATACCAAGTGATCATCTTGGTTAAGCGCCGCACCCGGGTTTGGCATGCCGCCCGAGGTCGCTGGCGCACCACTAATCTGTCTAAACTCTAGGCTTAGTTGGCCGCTGTCACCTAGGCGGCGGCTGGCTTCTAATAAACCCAACTGGCTATCGTTTTCACGATCAACCACTACACCCACTAATACTTCCGTACCAGCCACATCGTTTAAGGCAATACGGCTGCCGACAAATACGTCATCTTGGAATAGGGCGCCTGCAGAGTCGCGTGTATCGCGTAGGTACTCGGCGAGTAGTCCAACATCAACAGCACTGTCCATGACACCGACTAGGGTGTATTCAAAACCTGCAGCGAATGCACCATAGGTTTCTACGCTATTTTTACGGCGATAACCTTCAGCCTTAAGTAACCAACCGCCGAGCTGACCAGTCACGTCAATCGAGGTCTGTTCAATTTGCTCATAAAACGGCAAAACCGCAGTCGGCGCAGCGCCATTAGGAATGAAACGTGGATCACGGCCAGTGCCGTCGAAGTGGCCAATACCCACATCAAAACCAGCAAAGCTATTGGTGTAACGGAAGGCGTAGTCGATGTGTTTATCTTCATCATCGTCTTCGTACACCGCACCATCCACATCAAACGGCAAACCAAATTCAAAACGCAAACGGCCTTCAGCACCTGGGAAGGTACGCTCACGGAAAAGCGGCAATACAAAGGCCTCAAAATTACCTAACGCGGTATACCAGCTCACGCGCACCATGGGCTGACCCAGCTTGTCTTCACCATCTAGGCTTTCTACTTGGTCGGTTTGGTTAATCACATCAACCAAATGTGCCGATTCCACCGCACCCCAAAAAACCTTACTTACACCGGCCAGCACTTCCCAGTTACCGATGTACCAATTCAAATACGCCTCGCGTAGATCAAAATGCTGACGCTCATCGTCTTCGCTGTCCCAGCGTGCAAACGGCGCAATCACCGCACGGCCATTACCTGATTTAAAGTCATGCGAGAACTCAGCTTCCAGAACAAACGAGTAATCACTATCTGCCTGCACGGGATTAGCGGCATCTTCAAAAAAGGTGCGAGACTCCACCGCAATTTCATAGTCCGCAGACCATTCCATCTTCGGTGGCAATTTAGTTCCGGTGTAATGCATTTTGCTGCCAGCATAAGCAGCATTACTAACAGCCAGAACAGCTGTAGCCAAAAGGATTCGAGCAAGCATCGTCTACCTCCACATTTTTATATTTCAGCCATAATATCCCTAATGTTTACACAAAGCTAACGCTTGCTACACAATGGCTCAGCGGCGCTGATGTCAAAAAAGCGTGTAAACTTGCTAAGCAAATTAGCTAGGAGCAATGTGTGCAAATGTTTGACGCCATTATTAAAAACGGACTTTATTTTGATGGCAGCCTGAATAAGGCCACCGTTAAGCACATCGGTATTACTAACGGCGTTATCGCTAAAGTGAGCGACACACCGCTGGATGAAACCGGCTGCAACGATGTTATCGACGCCAGCAACCGCTGGGTTACACCCGGCTTTATCGAACCGCATTCGCACTACGATGCCGAAGTCATTATTGCGCCCGAGCTAAAAGAATCTATTCGGCACGGCGTGACTACCGTTACCACCGGCATCTGCTCTATCAGCATGGTCAGCGCACCGGCTGATGACTGCTCAGACCTTTTTACCCGCGTAGAAGCCGTACCGCGTGACATCGTTTTGCCATTGGTACGCGAACGCAAAAGCTGGAGCACCCCCGCTGAATTCCGCCGTTTTTACGAACAACACCCACTTGGCCCCAACCTAGCCGCCTTTATCGGGCATTCTGATATTCGCGCATCAGTCATGGGCTTAGAACGCTCCACCACCAAAGGCCTGCGCCCATCTGCTGAAGAAATGCAGCGCATGGAACAAACACTAGAAGACGCACTCGACGCCGGTTTTCTTGGCATGAGCAGTATGACCACCAAAATCGACCGCGTTGACGGCGACCGCGCTTGGTCTCGCCCACTGCCTTCTACCTTTGCTACCTGGAAAGAATACCGCGCCCTCAATCGCGTGCTGCGCCGTCGCGGCCGTATTCTGCAATCGGCTCCAGATGCCGTTGGCAAAATTAATATCGTCATGTTTTTCTGGGAGGCCATGAGCTGGTTCCGCAAACAGCTGAAAACCACCCTGCTCACCGTGATGGACCTAAAGTCCCAACCACGGCTTAACCGCCTTGGCCCCATTGCAGGCTGGATGGCGAACAACGTATTAGCCGCTAACTTCCGCTGGCAGTTCCTACCCTCGCCGCTCATGGTGTATGCCGACGGCCTAGACTTCGGCCCCTTTCAAGAATTTACCGGCGGCGAAATTCTGTGGGACTTAAAAGAATTCAAATACGAAAAAATTAAAGACACCGCCTTCCGCAAACTCTTTAAAAAAGACCTTAACGCCACCCTTACCAAAGGCGTGTGGGATCGCAATTTTGGCGACGCTTGGATTGTAGACTGCCCAGATAAAGACTTGCTCGGCAAAAACTTTGGCGAAATTGCCGCCGAGCAAAGTAAAGACCCAGCCGATGCGTTTTTAGACCTGATGGAGAAATACGAAACCAAACTCCGTTGGGGCGTCTACTACACCGCGCACCGCGTACCCGTTATGCGTCGCCTTATTGCCAGCCCACAAGTGCATGTTGGCTTTGCCGACAGCGGTGCCCACCTACGCAACCTCGCCGCCTACAACTTCCCGATCCGTTTTCTTAAATACGTATTAGACGCCGAAGCCGAAGGCAAACCCTGCGTGAGTCGCGAACGCGCCATCAATCGCCTTACCGGCGAACTGGCCGACTGGTACGGCATTGAAGCCGGGTATATCCGCGAGGGCGACCGCGCCGACGTTGTGATCTTTAACCCAGAAGGCATTGATGACGGCGTATGGAATATGCAAGAAGAATACTTCGAACCCTTCGACACCCACCGCATGGTTAACCGAAACGACAACGCCGTCGACGCCGTCTTTATCAG
>JAPPPA010000285.1 GCA_028817755.1 Gammaproteobacteria bacterium
CACCACCGTTAATACGCAAGAAGCCAGCACACTGCTCAAACGTTTTGTCGCCCAACCTAGGCACGGCTTTTAGCGCATCCCGACTTTGAAATGCACCCGCGCTATCGCGCTGCATCACGATTTGCATTGCCACGCTTTCATTCAAGCCCGCCACGCGCGCCAATAGCGGAACCGATGCCATATTAAGGTCAACACCCACCGCATTCACACAATCTTCGACTACGCCTTCTAGCTGGCGCGCCAACTTAGTTTGACTCACATCATGCTGATACTGGCCGACACCAATGGACTTCGGCTCAATCTTCACCAATTCAGCCAGCGGGTCTTGCAGGCGGCGCGCGATAGACACTGCCCCGCGCAAAGACACATCCATATCCGGGAATTCCTTGGCAGCCAATTCGCTGGCTGAATACACAGACGCACCCGCCTCACTCACTACCACTTTGCTGAGTTTCAACGCTGGGTATTTCTTAATGACTTCTGCGGCGAGCTTATCGGTCTCGCGTGACGCCGTACCATTACCAATCGCAATCAATTCTGCATTGTGGCGCTGCGCCAAGGCGGCAATAACCGCAACAGACTGATCCCATTTATTCTGTGGCGCATGGGGGTAAATCGCACCGGTATCCAGCACTTTACCAGTGGCATCTACCACGGCCACTTTCACACCGGTGCGTAGGCCGGGATCAAGCCCAATCGTTGCCCGCGGCCCTGCAGGGGCCGCTAGTAGTAAATCTTTTAAGTTCGCGCCAAAAACACGAATCGCTTCTTCTTCCGCTGCTTCACGCAACTGATTAAACAGGTCGAGCTCAATCTTGATCGCGAGCTTAACTTTCCACCCCCAAGTAACGGACTGCGCCAACCACGGGTCAGCAGCACGCGCCTTATTCTCAATGTCGAATGCTTTAGCAATACGGCCCTCAGCCATCGGTAGGTCATCTTCTGACAAAGCTAACGAAAGCATTAACAGGCTCTCATTACGGCCACGGAACAACGCCAAGGCTCTATGCGATGGCACCTTATGAATCGGCTCGGCAAACTCGAAGTAATCTTGGAACTTTGCCGCTTCCTGCTCTTTGCCAAACATCACCTGGCTTTTCAGCTCACCTTTGCGCCAAAGCAAGTCACGTAATTCGGCCAGCAGCTCAGCATGCTCGGAGAAGCGCTCCATCAAAATTTGCTTAGCGCCCTCTAGTACTGCGCCTGCATCAGCAAATCCGGCTTCTTCATTCACATAAGCCGCGGCTTCGTCCTGGGGCGTTAAGTTAGGGTTCGCCATAATGGCGTCTAGCAATGGCTCAATACCAGCCTCTCGGGCAATTTGAGCTTTAGTCCGGCGACGAGGTTTATACGGCAAATACAAATCTTCAAGCCGCGTCTTGGTATCCGCCTCTTTGATCGATTGCTCTAATTCTGGCGTTAGTTTGTCTTGTTCCGCAATCGACTTTAATACTGCGGCGCGACGCTCTTCTAGCTCACGCAAATAAATCAAACGCTCTGATAAAACACGCAGCTGCGTGTCATCTAAACCACCCGTCACCTCTTTTCGATAACGTGCAATAAAAGGCACCGTCGCGCCTTCATCCAATAGAGAGGCTGCGGCTTCAACTTGACGAACGGAGGCGGAAATTTCCTCAGCAATGCGAGCAAAAATAGGAGTCATAAAAAGAACAGAGGGAGTAAGAAAAGAAGATCAGAACAAGGCCACTAGCGTAGCAAACTTTCTTCCCCCAGAAATAAAGAAAGCCCGCATAAGCGGGCTTTCTATAAGGCTAGTTAGTCGTTAATTACTTAACGTCAAACTCGGTGCCCCAACCAATCCATAGGTTAGCACGCTCGTCTTGGGTTGAATCTTCAATGTCTTGAAGAGTCGCACCAATTGAGAAGTCACCAACGTTGTAGGTGATAGCAATATCGATGATGTCAGCTGATGCGTCAGCTTTCTCATCGGTGTAACCCAAGTGCAAGTCTACGCTGGTAGTTTCGCCAGTAGAGATGCCATAGTTTAGGTCAAGGTACATGTAGTCATCAGCATCACCTGCGTCATCACCACGGTCACCAACGTAGATAGTGGCATCCCAAGCTTCGCCCGCTAGACCAACGTAGAACTCGTTGATAGTAGCGCTACCAGCATCGTTGCCACGGTTAGCGTCAGTGTTGTAGTTAACCACACCAATGTCTAGAGAAAGGTTTTCGTTAAGACCTAGGCCGTAACCTACGTAGTAATCAACTTCGTCTTGGTCAGAGTTTGTACCAAGAGAAGCATTTGACATCCAAACACCAGCGTATAGACCGCTAGCGTGTGAGTAATCAAGACCACCTTGAACAGCAGGACCATTAGAAGAATCAGCACCACGGAAGATGTAATCAGAAACTACTGCGAAGTTACCAGTCACTTCAGCAGACGCAACGCCAGCAGCCATTACAGCTGCGCTAGCAAATAGAGCTTTTTTAAACATTGAGCACTCTCCAAATTTATTAATAAATCCCTGTAAAACCCCGTCAACTGAGCTAAACAGGATGGTTTTGTACAAAACCGTAGTCATATATATGACAGTTTGATTGCAGTTGCAACCGTTTGCAGAACGCCGCTCAAAACGAGGGCTTTCGGGTACAGCAGAAACTTAGCAAGGAGCGGGCCAACTTTCGCGACGAATACTCACAAAGCTAGAAAAAACTGCCCAATTTAGGGCTGGCTTACCTAAAATGCCGCCCGATGAACTCGCCAGCTGCCAAACTCAACCCTGCCCAACGTGCTGCCATTGAAAAAACAAAAGGCGCCATGTTGGTGCTTGCTGGCGCAGGAAGTGGCAAAACGCGGGTGATCACCCACAAGATTGCGCACATGTTGTGCAATGAACAAATTAGTGCGCACCGTTTGTGTGCAGTAACGTTCACCAACAAAGCCGCGCGCGAAATGAAAGAGCGCGTGCAATCCGTTGTTCCCGAGTACAACCCAGACACCAGCACCAAAGGCTTAGTGATTAGCACTTTCCACTCGCTGGGCTTACGCATGATCCAACGCGAACTGAAAGTGCTCGGCCTGCGCAAAGGCTTTTCCATATTAGATGGCCACGATGCAGCAGCCATTGTTCGAGATCTGATGAAACAATCCGGCGCTGCCGACAACCTTGAGGCCGGGCCGCTACTGCACCAAATCTCAAACTGGAAAAGCGGCTTAATCACACCCGACAAAGCCGAACAAACCAGCGAAGACGATCTCACTCTTTTTACTGCTCGCCTTTATCGCGATTACCAACGCCTATTGCGAGCCTATAACGCAGTGGATTTTGACGACCTTGTCTTACTCCCGGTACAGCTACTACGAGACCACCCCGAAGTACGTAACAAATGGCAGCAGCGCATTCGCCACTTACTCGTCGACGAATACCAAGACACCAATAGCAGTCAGTACGAACTCCTTAAGCTACTTATTGGGCCTGCTGGCAATCTCACCGCCGTAGGCGACGACGACCAAAGTATTTACGCTTGGCGAGGCGCTCAGCCAGAAAACCTGCTCAACCTTAAGCAAGATTACCCGCAGCTAGAGCTCGTAAAGCTAGAACAAAACTACCGCTCGACTAGCCGTATCTTGCGCGCTGCCAATACAGTTATCGACAACAACCCACATATTTTCGATAAAGCCTTATGGTCAGATATTGCTGACGGCGAAATGATTCGGGTTATTCCAACGCGGAATGCTGAAGACGAATCATTCCGTATCGTCAGCGAAATGGTGGCTGACAAAATTCGCCTTGGCGCCAGTTATGGCCAGTTCGCCATTCTCTATCGCAGCAACTTTCAGGCACGGCTATTTGAAAGCGCGCTCCGCGAACGCAACATTCCTTATAAATTAAGTGGCGGCCAAAGCTTCTTCGAAAAAACAGAAATCAAAGACACCATGGCCTATATGCGTTTACTCGGAAACCCCGACGACGACATGGCCTTTCTACGCGTAGTGAATACACCTCGGCGCGAAATTGGAGCCGTTACGCTAGAGAAGCTCGCCAACTTTGCTCGCCGCAAAGACATGAGCTTGTTCGAGGCCAGTTTTGAACGCGACCTAGAAGACCTCATATCCGCCCGCGCCTACAGCCAGCTGATTCAATTTGTTGAATGGCTCAGCGACCTAGCCGATCGTATTAACGATGACCCAGCCAGCTCACTCGCACGCCGCGCCATTGAAGAAATTCAGTACGACGAATGGCTAAAAGAAACCGCCAGCAGCATTCCTGTCGCAGAAAAGCGTTATGAAAATGTACTCGAGCTCATCGACTGGATTGATCGCACCGCCGAACGGCGCATGACCGAGAATGAACCTCATAATCTGGCCGATGTCGTCGCCCACCTTAGCTTGATGGATATTCTTGATCGTCAAAAACAAGAAAAAGAAGACGAACAAAGCCATTCGGTCGAAATGATGACGCTACACGCCGCCAAGGGACTCGAGTTCGACTACGTTTACTTGGTGGGCATGGAAGAGGAGCTCCTACCTCACCGCAACAGCATGGATGACCTAGGCATCCAAGAAGAACGCCGCCTAGCCTACGTAGGCATCACACGCGCACGCAAAGTGCTCACGCTCAGTTACACCAAACGCCGCAGACGCTTTGGTGAGGAATACACCCCCGAGCCTAGCCGTTTTCTTCACGAACTACCTCAAGAAGATCTACGCTGGGAAGGAAAAGAAGATCAGTCAATGTCGGAAGAAGAACAACGCCAACATGGGCAGTCCCACCTCGATGCATTAAAGGCCATGCTTGGCTCTAACTAGACCGTTTGAATTTATATTCAAAATTACCTAACGGTCGTTCTCTTTGGATAAACGGTAGTTTCTAGTCACTAACGCGACTAGCGGTTGTTTTAACCGACCGCTGCCATTCTGTATATACCTCTATTGAACTATCGTTCGTTGCGTAAACATAGTGGCTCAAGCCACAGACGTAATTTCGGGGTTAATCGGAGCAGAATCATGAAGACTCGCATTTCATCAGTCGCGTTGGCTTTAGGCATGGTAAGCGGCGCGGCCACGGCTGGCCCGCTAGCGGACCTACTAGGCAATATCACCGGCGGCAGCCTTACAAACACTTTAGTAAGTGGTTATAACAACCAACAAAACCCTTTCTTGGGTTTCACTGGTCCACTTAATACCAATAGCGCCCTTGCAGGCATTGCAGCCTTCGAAACCAGTGGCCGCGGCAATGGCCAGCTAATTGGCATAGGCGCAGGCAATGAAGGCTCTACTGGCAACGGCGGCATACTAGCTGGCTTAGCCGTATTGTCTGGCGACAATTCAGGCAACGGTGGTTTAGTTGGCGTTTCCGCTCTCTCTGATGGTGGCAACAGCGGCCAAGGCGGCCTCGTCGGTATTGAGTTACTCAATGGCGACACTGTTCTCGGCCTGAACTCTTCTCAGTTCACCGCAGCAACCGGCCAAGAAGGATTAGACATTCCTAATCCAGCAGGCCTATCAGCCACCGAACTTAGCAATACACTTCGTCCAGCACTACAAGGCGCCCTATAACGTGGCGGCGACATTAGCGGCCCGTTAGAGCAACAAGTACTTGCTGGCTTAGATGTTTTGGTTGACCCACTTACAGAAGGCGTAGATGGCGGCGTTAACCAAATCCCAGAGCTCGGCAACCTAATTTCTCTAGTGTCTACCGGCGACACCACCACTGGTAATGATGTTGCCGCTGGCATTCGTAACGGCGATAACGCTGGTAACGGCGACGTAGCAGGTATCGCACTATTTTCTAACGATAACGCAGGCGGCAATGGCGTTGCCTCAGTTACCGGTATTGGTGGTGCTGGCAGCTCAGAAAACAGTGACGCAAACGTTTCTATTGCCAATGCCGACAACCGCTCTAGCGGCTTACTTGATCTAGGCGTTGCCAATGGCGATGGCGCAACAACCGGAAACCCATGCCCAACTGGCGACTGTGGCCGTCCTGAGCCTCCAGTTGACGTACCAAACTTGCTTGTAACTAACGGCAAAGCTGAAGAGAGCTGTGGCGCCGGTAGCGAGCACAACGAAACAGGCCTTAAAGGCGCGGGCCAGCTAACTCAATTCAACTCTCGCAATGCGCGTGAGCAAGGTTGCAGTGACACTCGCCTACAACAGCTTAGCGCCAACCTATAAGGCGTAGCACAGGGATAACTACCCTACCAACGGGTCGCTTTAAGCGGCCCGTTCTTAATTAGCCTCGGAATTGAACATTTATTCTTTAATTAGGAGTTGCACGGTGAACAAGCCAAACATAAAGGCCAGCATCCTTGCTCTAACCACATTAACCGCCAGCTTTGGCGCTATCGCGGACGGCGATTTTGGCAACGACAAACGTTTTTACGTTGCCGCCCAAGCGACTTACAACTACTTCGACAGCGACAGTAACTTAGTAGACAAAGAAGGCATCACCCTTAGCATTGGTAAGCCGATTTTTAGCTGGCTAGACCTTGAGCTACAAGCTTTCAATGTTGATGCCGCAGACGCCGCCGACAATGAAATCGACTATCAGGGTTATGGCCTCGCCACTCGCCTATACCCCGGCCGCTACACCATGCCGTTCTACGCTGTACTGGGTTACTCAGTAGGTGATGACGGCACACTAGGCGCTACCGAAGACGCTAGCTTTATCGACCTAGGTGTGGGCTACACACATGCATTCACGCAACACGGCAGCAGCATTCGCGCTGAATACCGCGCACGCCGCACCGACGTAGACGGCATTAACATCGAGCCCGTTAATCACATTGTTGCGCTGGGTCTAGAAATTCCATTTGGCGCTAGCAAGCCGCTGAATCAAAGCAAGCAAGGCACTCCAAACTACCGCAATGTGGAAGTCGCCCAGCGCCCTGCCACCGCTAGCTGGGACAACCAAACCCCATGCGCGGATGCTGACTTTGATGGCGTCTGCGACTTTGGCGACCAATGCCCGAACACACCCGTTGGCATCGAAGCCGACGGCCTAGGCTGCTCGCCTAGTACCCCAGCTGCACCAGAAGCTAAGCCACTACCGACTGAGCCAATGGTACTTGAAGGTGTTGAGTTCGAATTTAACAGCGACACGCTGACTACCGCCTCCATGCCAATTCTTGATCGTGCCGCTGAAACGCTACGCGCGCATCGCGGTGTGCCGGTTGAAGTAGCGGGTCACACCGACAGCAAAGGCAGCTTTACCTACAACCTAAACCTTTCCACCTTGCGTGCTAAAGCGGTTAAGGAATACCTCGTGAGCAAGGGTGTATCAGC
>JAPPPA010000315.1 GCA_028817755.1 Gammaproteobacteria bacterium
AAAGCTAGAAAAGCCAGAGCCGAAGTCATCGAGTGCAATCTTACAGCCCAGTTTTTTGAGCCCGAGTAATAGCTCCGTAGCACCTTCAACGCTGGTGAGTGTTGCTGTCTCGGTTACTTCAAAGCAGATAAGACTTGGATCAACCTTGTAACGGGTAAACAAGCTTTGAATTTTCTTCAATGCGCCTTGGTTGCAAACGGTATCAGCTGAGAGGTTGATGGAGATCCAACCGGATTTCAATTTGGCTTGTTTGCTTTTGGCGAGTGTTGCTAGCGATTTCTCTACGATGTGGTAATCAAGTAGCGACGCAAGGCCAAAGTATTCCGCGGCGGGCACAAAATCATTCGGTGAAATGGCGTTTCCAGCGGCATCACTTAACGTGCATAGCACTTCGTAGTGGGGCGTATTGTCTTCACCGTTTAGGCCGCAGATAGCCTGTGCGTGTAGTTCAATGCTGTCGTGTTCTACAGCGTACTGCAGGGTGGTTACCCAATCCATTGCCTGCAAATGCTTATTCGCGATTTTGTCGCCTTTATGCCAGACGTGAATGGCGTTGCGACCGTTATTCTTGGCGACATAGCAAGCAACGTCTGCATGCTGTAAAGCGGTGGTGCCACTTTCCAGTGTTTGGTCGATAAGTACCATGCCCAAGCTGGCTGACATGGAGTAATAACGTTGGTCGTATTCAAAGCGCGACTCACCGAGTGACTGCCGTATCTCTTCGCAGCGTTCTTGAGCAATTCGTCCATCGCAGTCGTACATAAGTAGTGCAAATTCGTCTCCGCCCATCCGAGCGAGAGCATCGTCATCACGTACGTGGGTGGAGAGGTTTTTAGCGACAGCAGCCAGCATTTCATCACCAGCTTCATGGCCGCTGGTGTCGTTAATGATTTTGAATTGATCGAGATCAATATAGATCAGTGCGTGAGTGCGTTCTTTATTGGCAACGGACTTCACCGCATCGTCTAACAGCTCTTCAAAAGTAGAGCGGTTTAGAACACCAGTGACGGCGTCGCTGGTTGCACGTCGGTGTAAATCTTTCTCGAGCTCGATTTGCTTGGTGATATCACGTGAAACGCTCACAAGCTTCAGGCTGCCGTCTTTACTGGTGAAATGACGTACCGAGCTTTCTAGCCAGATGTAGTGACCTTTACGATGCTTAAAGCGGTAGCGAGTAGGTAGCGCTGTTAGGTCTTTTAAGCCGCGCTCAAAGAAGCTATCTACTTGGGCTTCACGGTCATCAGGGTGCATAAACTCAGATGGTTTACGACCTAAGACATCTGCGTTGTCGTAGCCAAAGATCCGGCCCAGTGCCTCGTTCGCATAGAGATATCGTGCTTCATCGTCATGCAGCACAATCACGTCTGATGCATTGTTGGCGACGAGGTCAAACAGCTCTTCGCTTTCGTTAAGGGCTTCTGTTGCTTGGCGTAATTTGTCGCGTTCGTTTTCTACTTCGGCTAAGTGAATACGGGCGGAGATTTGAGCTTTTACAAAATGTTGTGAGGCCTTTTCGGTAAGGGTGGCTAAGACGTAAGCGACGCCAGCAAGGACAAACAGGGCAGCTGTAGCTAGCCAAAGCGTAATGTCGCCCATGCTGAGTGTCATATATAAGACAACGCTCAGGGCTGGTGCGATAGTAAGTAAATATCGGCGACGAGAAATCGCAGTAAGCGTATTAATAATTACCAGTAAAGCGGTGGCAGTTAATGGCGCTAGCTGAGAAAGAGTGTCTGATTGTGGAACCAGTAGCCATACAGGGTAGGCCCAAAATATACCAACAACGATGCGGCTTGCGTTGTGCTGGCGAGTCCAACGTCTGATGGTTTTTGTATCAGCTATGGTTGAGTTTCGGCGTAGCTGCAACGAAACATAAATACCTGTGGTGACACATAAGACCAAAATCCAGGATGTTAAATTTGCTGAAAGGCCAGCTAGGCTTATTACGCCTACTAAAGTGATTGCGCCGGCGATGCTGAGTAATGCATCTAAATAACTTAGTAACTGTAATAAGCGAAAAAGCGTAGAGGCTTCGAGTTGTGGCTGTTGAGACGACTGCCAACTATGGAAGGCGCTTTTGCTTTTTTTTTTGCTATCGGACGGATCATCTAAACCCATGGCCGAGAGTATTTTTTGCCCCGCGTGGGATGCAATATGCATTAGTCGAACTCCGCTTCGGTCATGTGTTTTTACGCTATATATCAAGCGACAAATAGCGCGTTTGTTTAATTAATTTAAGCATAGCTAATCTACCCGTTATTGCTAGGTTTGCAAACTCATTTAGCTTCCATTGGCACGGCTTGATTTGCCGTCTGTCGGAATCTACTGTTTGTTGGATATTTGCGGCATAAACTGGTGACAAAGAACTGGATGGATAGCCAGTTTTGGAGACGACAATGAACGATCTGGCAGAGGTCATTACAGCCGAAGATAGCTTTGCTATGCAGCGCTCAGAAATGCGCCGCATATTCGCTGCACAACAAAAAACGGCACTTGCCTGGCGACACTCAACTGCCGCTGAAAGAATCGAACGCATTCAGCGTTTGAAAGAATCAGTCTTGGCGCACCGCTCAGAAATTTACGATGCCCTATATCAAGATTTACGTAAGCCAGAGGCCGAATCTGACTTAGCCGAAATGATGGTGGTGGTGCAAGACTGCAATCACGCCATTCGTGAACTCAAGCATTGGATGAAGCCAGTGCGGGTGCCCGCTACCAAAGCCCTGAATGGCACCTTTAGCAAAATTAGCTATCAGCCTAAAGGCGTATGTTTGATTATTGCGCCGTGGAATTTCCCGGTAAACCTAATGCTAGGCCCGTTGGTGTCAGCGCTAGCGGCTGGCAATACTGCCATGCTGAAGCCTTCAGAAATGACGCCAGCAACGAGCCGTATTATCGAGCACATTATTGATGATGTATTTGATGAAGATGAGGTTGCCGTATTTCAGGGTGCCGCTGAAACGTCGCAAGCGTTACTAGAGCTCAAGTTTGATCACTGCTTTTTTACAGGCTCGCCTCAGGTCGGCAAAATTGTCATGGCAGCCTGTGCCAAAAACCTGACTTCTATTACTTTGGAATTGGGTGGCAAGAGCCCGGCAGTACTCGATAGCAGCGTGAATATGAAAGATGCTGCGGGTTCGCTAGCGTTTGGTAAATGCAGTAATGCGGGGCAAATTTGTATCGCACCAGATTACATGCTGCTAGAAAAGTCAGCGCAGGCGGATTTTGTTCGTGAGTACGACGCAGTACTGAAAAAACGCTATGGCGAAACAGCTGAGCAGCAAAAAGCGTCGCCAGACTTTACACGCATTATTAATCGCAACCATGTGTTGCGCATCCAAGCCTTGATTGAGGATGCAGTGGCCAAAGGCGCCCACATTGCTGTGGGTGGTGAAGTCGATATTGATGATCGCTACATTCAGCCAACAGTGTTAGTGGACGTACCGAGTGATGCCAAGATTTTAGAAGAAGAAATCTTCGGCCCAGTGCTGCCGGTAGTGACTTGGGAACAAGAACAGCAAGCGATTGATTACATTAATGCTGGTGAAAAGCCACTGGCGCTCTATGTGTATTCGAAGAACGAAGCGCGTATTAAGAATCTCTTAACCAGCACGAGTTCTGGTGATGCGGCAATCAATACCTGTTTGGTGCAGTTTTTGAACCATAACGTGCCTTTTGGTGGCGCCAATAACAGTGGTATTGGCAACTCTCATGGCATTCATGGCTTTAAAGCGTTTTCGCATGAGCGCGGCCTTGTACGCGACCGCTTTGCCATGACTCAACTCTTCTCGGCGCCGTATACGCCGATGGTGAAAAGGCTGATTAAATTTGCAGTGCGTTGGTTAACGTAATTAACGTCCAATGCCGGCCCAGTTAGCGCCAGGTGTTGGTGCTGATTTCTCGATATTGAATCCACACCTCTGCGGCACCCGCGTTGGTAGCTGCTTCTACTAACTGTTGTTTAAGCCAGCCGTTTTCTGGGCGCCCATAGCTATAGCCGCTGGGGCAGACGGCCGTTAAACCATTGCCAGAACCGTTCACTCGCCAGAGTGTGCTGGCATCTGTGATCGGGCTGTCTAGGGCGTTGTCTTGCAAGCAAGCGTAGCTACGCACTTCGTTGCAACTGGCGTCGTGGAAGCGGCCATCACTCACGTTTAAATAAGCGCATTCCAGCGTTTCATTTAAGGCCGGTTTGTCTTCGGCCCAACTCCATACAAGTGCTGCAAAGTTAATGCCTTGGCCAACATACGTTGGATTGCCAGGTCCTGTTGCTGGCGGATTTGGATCAATACGATCAAGGCTAGCGAAGTTAACACCACAATGCGCCATATCTTCTAGGTTCTGGTCGCTCATGCGTTGTAGTGATTGGTTAGTGCTGGCGCCGAGTTGTGTGGTGTCTTCCCAAATACGCACCCAGCGTTCGCGATACTGGGTAAAAGAAAAGTCTGCGCTGTCGCAATCTGGATAGCCAGAAAAGCCGGTATGTGCTTTTTGGTTAGGGCGAGCGCTGTTGACTTCAAAAGCCCAATTGCCCCAACCGTCATGTGTGCAAGGCGCGTTCAAAATAATGCTTTTCCCGGCATCTAAGATCGCTTGTTGAGTGAGATCCATTGGTGTGGTCTGACAACCTGAATCTTGTTGCGGTTGGTAAATATAGTCGCCGAGCTTAGTGGTAATGGCGTCTAATGCAGCCGCATGGGCTTGTTCTGCCGTGGTGCCGCCACCGTTTAGAGGGCCGGGACTAAGGCTGTCTTCTAAGTCGAATAACAGTACTTGGCCTTGACCTTGCGGTGACTCTAAAAAGGCGACAATTTCATCTAGGCTTTCATTTAAATGGCGGTCGTTAGCGGTGCAACCAAAGTGGTCTTGTCCCGCGCCTAAGCCGTGGCAGGTTACGGGGGCATGGCCGCCGCTAGCCGCATGAGGTATCCAATGTACGTCTAACTCAAAGGAGCGTGCGCCGAGCTGAAATTGCTCCGGCAGCGTTCGGGTTTGGTTCAAATCTGAGCTGGAAACGCCGGGGTAAGCACTGCTGTTGTAGGAATTATGGCTCGAGAAAATTTGAGCTTCACGCAGTGGCAGCGTTAGCCCCAGTTGGCGTTGCAAGGTAAGAGCGCGATGCTCCCAGCTGCATTGGAAAATACCAATGTCATCGGTTGGTGGATCAGTTTCGCAGATATCGATGGTGGGTTCTTCAGGGATGCTACCGGTCTCGATAATAGTGGGAGTGTTGGGGCTGCCACAGGCACACAACAAGGCAAGCAGGCTTAAAACTGCGCCATTCTTCGCGGACATACGCCGTCTCCTCGCTTCCTAATCTTTTGGCTTAATTGAATTAGATTGTAACGAAAATGGCTCTCGGCGGCGAAATCGCTGTGTGCAGCTATTACTGCTTAGGAGAACATTCTTTACAAGGCAGGCATTGCCCCAGCTTTTCTTGCCGACCAGCACTGGAAATGACCCAAGGGCGGTTAACCCACGGTGGGTTATGGCGAACATGCTGTTGATGGCCGCAAGCTAACTCGGCAACCCAATCGCCGTGTTCATCTTGATGAAAACCGACGATAGGTTGAGGCGTAACCGGCTTAGTCAAAGAATTCGACGATGCCGCTTTCTAGAAAGTATTGGGCGCCGACGATATTGAGTTCGCCATTCTCTACACGCCTGGCTAGTACGGCTGAGTCAGCGGTAAGTTGTGCGACCGAGGCATCTACATTTGCCCGAATTGCGTTTTGCTCTAGTGTTTCGTCAGAGTCGTGGTTGTGACTACACAATGGCGCCACGGCAGGCTGAATCTTCTCAACAATGGCGGCTAAATTCGGTGAGCCAATGTCGCCCGGATTCTGTACCTGTGCCAGCGTGGCTTTAACTGCGCCGCAATGGCTATGACCGAGCACAATAATCAGCGGTGTACCAAATTGCTCGGCGGCATACTCAATGCTGCCAATTTGTGTGGGCGTGGCGATATTGCCAGCCACTCGGATCACAAAGACATCGCCTAAGCCTTGATCGAAAATCAGCTCTGTTGGAACGCGAGAGTCAGAGCAGCCGAGCACAATAGCGTAGGGCGCTTGGCCTGCTACTAAGGCGTTACGTTGCTGGTCATGGCTACTGGGTAGCGTGCTTTCATTGGCAAGGTAACGTTGGTTTCCGTCTTTGAGTTTTTGTAGGGCTTCGGCAGCAGAAATCATGAGTATGGTGTGGTCTTAGTAGTGGCAGTTAGGCAACCAGTTGAGCATCTACAAATGGCTCGCGGTTGCTGTTCTTGGCTAATGGCGTGTGCGGCCACCAGCGGTGGTCTGGGTCAGAAGGGTGGACTTGGTGTTCAAATTCGCCGGTTCCTAGGTCGCCATGCAAAAAGCCCCAAGGGCGGCACCATTCACTGTGAATAAAGAGCGTCCATGTTTCATTATCGACTTGCGTGATTTTGTGGAAACGAGTACCAGCAATCAGGTTAGTGTCGCCAGCTTGAATGCGCTGTTCATTCAAAAGCAGTGTGTGACCAGGTACCACTGCACCCGCGTTGACTTGTTGGGTATAACCACCGTGTAGTACTTGGCTATAGGCCAGCTCCCAAGGGTGGTCGTGTACGCCTTCATCACGCGCGTCTTCGTTTACAAAACGGTGTAAATACGCAAAACAGCCGTTTTCTTCTACGAGAAAGTAACGCTCTAAGTAAGGGCCAGCGGCTGAGGTGATCATTTTGATCGGCAGCTCAGCTGTATGTGCAAAGAGCTGCTCTGAACTCAGCGGGTGGCACTGCGTTAACTTGGGGTGCTGTAGAAATTGATGCAGTTTGCTATCGGCTACAGACGGCGGTACAGGTTGTGTCATTCGTCGAATACATGCGGGCAGCCCGCGTAATCAGTAAATTTTAGATCCCAACGGCGTACATCATTTGCTCGGCGCCAACGGCTGTGGAAAAACTCCATCAGACATGGGCCCGCTTTGGTTTCCACCATAAAGGTGTCGTGCTCGTTGACCTCGTTATACGGTGGGTAATCGGCGCCGCGGCCCCAAGTTAATCCGCCGTTTCTATCTGCGTAGTTATACCAAAATGGGACCGGCATTACCCATGCTTGTATCTCTGCATCCCATGCTTGTAGGGCATTGTGATGCTGGGCCAGTTGGCCGTCT
>JAPPPA010000009.1:0-2359 GCA_028817755.1 Gammaproteobacteria bacterium
ATTTTAGTATTGAAAATAGCATTCATTTTGTCTCCATGATGCTTATCGAATTAATCGAGTTTTATGACGAGTTATGTTTAGATATGGCATCTGTTTATCCGGCAGACGATTTGCTTGTTTATCTTTGCGATCGCTTTGCTTCATCTACGTTGGCGCTGCTCACCGTATTAATGAAGTCGATGGTAGAAAATACCAAGATTGATTTTCCGTTTGGCCGTGAAGATAGCTTGTCGCAGTTCGCAGAAGAGTTCGGCTGCCAAGTGCGTTTTGATCAGCCGCGATTCAAAATTTCTATGCTCACTGCGGTGGGTAAAACAGAACTACCTAATGCAGACCAAATACTTTGGTCGCAAATTACCACCACCTTAGCCAAAAACATGCCGGCGGCAGCGCCAGAGAGTGAAGTGGTGATTAAGGTTAGGCGTTATATTCAGGCCAACCTTGGCGAAGCTGAATTGAACGTGGCGAAAGTCGCTACTAGCATGTTTATGAGTGAGCGCACGTTGCGAAGACGATTAACAGAGAACGAGACGTCGTTCCGAGAAGTGTTGTCTCAAGAACGGGAAAAGCGCGCTAGAGACCTGCTGGTAACTGGCAAGTTGTCTATGACCGATATTGCGGTGATTTGCGGATATGCCGACACCTCTAGCTTGCGCCGGTGCCTGTCAAATGGCACTAATGAAGATAGCTAACAGAGCGCTAAACTTGAGGGTGAGATGGCCTTTCGGCAGAATAGGCTGATGCACTCGTCTTTCTTACGCCAATCTACGCCTAAGTTGCTAGTAGGTTTGCTGGCCATTTTGTGGTTGGCAGCCCAGCTTGCGACAGCGTTTCATATTGGTCATGACGAACATGAGAGTGGCATCGCTCAAGAGCATAGCTGTGTGCTTTGCCAGCATGCTCATGTTGATGCGGCGTTACCTGAAGTGGCATCGCTACTGCTCGCTACAACCGCGTTTTTCTTTGTACTGGCCTCTCTGGTACCGTCAACACTAAGTCCCAATATTCGGGCCTACCTGTCGCGCGCACCGCCGGCTATTTAATTAACACCCATTTCTCTCCCTGCGTGTGCGGGGAAACAAGTTAATTAAATAGGATATTTCTGATGAAAAATCAGTTTGTAGTGTCTGCTGCTGCGGCATTAGCGTTTGTATTGTTGTCTTCTCCTGCTATGGCTCAAGACCGTGGCACCATTTCTAAAAATGAATTTAACCCTGCACTTAGTCTGATTCTGGACGGCGGTTTGTCTGTTTACAGCAATGACGAAGATTATGAAATTGCAGGCTTCCCACTCGGCGGCGAAGCTGGTCCAGCGGATGAAGGTTTCGCGCTAAATGAAATCGAGTTGGTTGGTAGTGCTGATATCGATGACAAGTTCTACGGCAAGATCACCTTGGGTATTCACCAAGACGAAGGTGAGACTGAAGTAGATATTGAAGAAGCCTTCTTCCAAACCACGGCATTGCCTCATGGTTTCACCGTGAAGGGTGGTACTTTCTTCTCAGAACTAGGTTACCTAAACGTGCACCACAAGCATGCTTGGGACTTTGCTGACGCGCCGTTGGTTTATCGCGCGCTATTGGGGCGTCAGTACGGTGACACCGGCTTGCAAGCACGCTGGATTGCGCCAACTGAAACCTTCCTAGAGTTTGGTGCTGAGTGGACTCGTGGTGACGCGTTCCCTGCCGGTGGTTCAGGTAAAGACGGCCGTGGCGCGGGTGTTTTGTTTGCTCACGTTGGTGGCGACTTTAACGAAAGCAGCAGCTGGCAGTTGGGCTTGAGCCATTTACAAGCGAATGAAGTGTCTACCGAGTTAGGCGGTCACGCTCACGGTGCGGCTGAAGAAGCTGACAATGAGTTTGAAGGTGAGACCACCGTTTCTGGTATCGACTTTGTATATAAATGGGCACCGAACGGAAACAGCAAACAGCGCAACCTTAAGATTCAGGCTGAGTACTTTGTACGTAACCTAGAAGGTGAGGTTTCTCATGTAAGCGCAACCGAGAACGAGAGCGGTACTATCGATGCTGAGCAAACCGGTTGGTACGCGCAGATGGTTTACCAGTTCCGTCCGCAATGGCGTGTGGGTGTGCGTTACGACGAGTTAAGTTCAGACATCACCGGTAGCAATGCGGATGCACTAGAAGAGACTGGCTTTGCTGATGAAGGTGTTGAGCTAAACCGTAGCACTATCATGGTTGACTACAGCAACAGTGAGTTTTCTCGCCTACGTTTGCAGTATTCAACTGAAGATTCGCGTCACCCGGGTGAAGAGAAAGATGAACAAATCTTTGTTCAGTACGTTTACTCACTGGGTTCTCACGGCGCTCACCGTTTCTAGTCATGAAACGGAATCTAC
>JAPPPA010000009.1:2369-3507 GCA_028817755.1 Gammaproteobacteria bacterium
GCTGCTTCCAGCAACGGCGCCAGCGCTTAATATTTTTGCCTGCGAGCCCGAATGGGCTGCCTTGGCGAAAGAGCTAGCACCGGAAGCAAAAATCTATTCGGCGACAACGGCTTATCAAGACCCGCATTACATTGAAGCGCGTCCGTCATTAGTGGCGAAGGCACGAAAAGCGGATTTGTTGATCTGTACGGGCGCTGAGATGGAAGTGGGCTGGTTGCCCGTATTGCTGCGCCAAGGTGGTAATCCGCGTATTCAAGCGAACAAACCGGGCCACCTGATGGCTGCAGAACATGTTGAGCGCCTAGAGGTGCTTGGCAAAGTTAGCCGTAGCATGGGAGATGTACATGGTGCGGGTAATCCACATGTGCATTTAGATCCACACCGTTTGTTGCTCATCGCTGAGTTAAGCCGTGATCGTTTGATTCAGGTTGATCCAGACAATGCAGAGCAATACCGTCAACGTTTTCTGGATTTTGCTGCCCGTTGGGCTAGCGCCATTGAAAAATGGGAACAGCAAGCACAACCGTTAAAGGGGCTGGAGTATGTGTCTTATCACAAAAACTTTAGTTACTTTGCTGATTGGTTGGGTTTGACTCGTTTAGCTACATTGGAGCCAAAACCAGGCATTCCACCTTCGGCTAAACATGTGCAAAAGCTACATGGCGAGCTTGAGGGCCGGCCGGTATTGGCTGTGCTAACAACCGCTGCGCAGCCAACTAAGAATGCTGAACGCTTAGCGCAAAAGCTTGATACCACCGCTGTGGTGTTGCCGTTTTCGCCGGGTGCGGAGGGCGCCGATGATTTGTTTGCGCTCTTCCAAGTCAGTATTGATCGCTTGTTGGCGGCCCAATAAAGTTAAGTGATGTTGGATCTTTGGGAACACTATCATTGGTTAACCCCGCCATTTGTGGCGGGGTTATTAGTGGTAGTTACCCACGTGGTGTTTGGCCAAGAGGTACTACGCCGCGGCATTATTTTTATTGATCTAACCATTGCCCAAATGGCGGCGCTCGGCGTGATTGTTGCCGTGCTATTGGGCTTGGATGGTGGCTGGCTGACCCAAGCGTTTGCCGTGGGCGCGGCCTTTATTGCCTCTTTAGGCTTGTCTTGGTCTGAAAAGCGTTACCCGCAAAAACAA
>JAPPPA010000009.1:3517-7115 GCA_028817755.1 Gammaproteobacteria bacterium
CGCCATTCTTGGGTCTTTGTATGTGGTTGCTGCATCTTTAGTGTTGCTGCTGCTGGCGAAAGACCCGCACGCTTCTGAGCAAATTAACCGCTTGTTGGCAGGCCAAATTTTATGGCTGGGTTGGCAAGACATTTGGCCCGTAGCGCTGTTGTACGCAGCAGTATTGGCGGTTTGGTTTATGAGCGGTCAACGTGGCTTTTACCTACTGTTCTCACTGGTGGTCACATCCTCAGTTCAGATGATCGGTTTGTATCTCGTCTTTGCGACGTTGGTGCTGCCGAGCCTAGCGAGTAAACGCTTGCCTGTGGCTTGGACAGTTGGGGCGCTTGGTTATTTGTTAGGTTTCACAGCTTCTGTGCAATTGGATATGCCCGCTGGGCCAGCAGTGGTTGTGGCGTTGGCAATGTCTGCCTTGGGCTACAATGGTGTGGTTACTGTTAGAAGATTAGCTTCAAATGTTTAAGCTTTTAGAAGAGTGCCCAGATGGCACCGTCCGTAGTTTGGATGAAACCTTAGCCGCGCTTAAGTACAACGCTGATGGTTTGATTCCAGCGATTGCGCAACAGCAGTCGACTAAGGAAGTATTGATGATGGCCTGGATGAACGAGGCCAGTATTCGTGAAACCTTAGAAACCGGCCAAGTTTGCTACTGGTCGCGCTCGCGCCAAACCTACTGGCGTAAAGGCGAGTCTTCGGGGCACGTACAAAAACTTGTGGAAATGCGGGCTGATTGCGATGGTGACGCCTTGTTGTTATTGGTTAATCAAACCGGCCCGGCTTGCCACACCAATCGTACCGACTGCTTTTATAACCGTATGGATGAAAAAGGCTTAACGGTTTCTTCGCGTTAAGCCTCAGTTTCCGCCTTAGTCTTGCTTCGGTCTATCACCGAGATTAAGGCCGGCAAAAACAGCAAATCAAACACCAAAGCGCTAGTAATAGTGATTAGCGCTAATTCAGACATACGCGCGCTTGGCTCAAATGGCGACAGTGACATTACCCCAAAGCCTGCCACGAGTACGGCCGTGGTAATCACCAAGGCAACACCTACGGTAGAAAAGGCGTAGCTCAAGGCGCGGTCTGGGCTAAGGCCGCCATGTCGGCGGGCATGTAAGTACTTGCTAAGGAAGTGCACGGTGTCGTCAACAACGATGCCGAGGGTCATGGTGGACACCATCGCAACTGTCATGCTGATATGGCCGTTAATCCAGCCCCAAATGCCGAAGGCAATAATTGCAGGTACGACGTTAGGGATCATGCTGAGCATGCCCCAGCGAATGCTTCTCAGCGCAATACACAGCAGTATAGATATGCCGATTAAGGCAAGGAATGTGGCCTTTGTCATGGTGCCGCTGATTTTGGCTGCGGTATGGGCGTACATCATGGCTGGGCCGGCACCTCGGTTTTCGTTGCCGTTAATGAAGGCCATCTCAGGCGCGTTGGTTTTTAGCCAGTTAAAGGCGTCTTCTTCTAGTGTGCGAATTTGTTCAGATTCGACGCGGCCTAGGGTGACAACAAACCGGCTGGCATTGAAGTCTGCGGTTACTAAGTTTTCTAGCGTTAGCCCAAATGGCAGCGACATTTGATACATCAACAGGTACTGCGCGGCGAGGTCACGGCTGTTTGGAATGCGATACCACTCGTTGTCGTCGCTGTGCATGTTTTTGTTCAGGCGTTTCACAATGTCAGCAACATGGCTAACTTGTAGCACGCCTTCCTGGGCCATAAACCACTGTGCGAAAGCATCTAGTGTTTGTAGGTAATTTGGATCGGCGATGCCATTACTTTCACCTGTGTCTAGCGAAAACTGAATTTGGTAAATACCGGTCAGGTGGTCTAAAGAAAATTCGGTGGCTTGACGGATCTCAGTCGAATGCTTGAAGTATTTCACTAAGTCTTCGGTGGCCTGATTGCGTGTGGCTGACCACGCCATAGTGGCGGTGATAAGCGCGGTAAAAACCAAGATATAGCGGCGCTGTTTAAGTACCCATTCGCCTAGGCTAATGAGTCTTTGGCTGCGCCCTGCAGGTTGCGCTTTGATATTGCTACGAGTAATGCATAACCATGCTGGGAGTAGTGTTAGCGAGTAGACCATGGCGGCGATAACGCCAATAGCCGCTACCGTGCCTAGGTGCACTAATGGCGGGTTGTCGGCTACGCGCATGCCGAGGAAACCGATAGCGGTAGTGAGTGAGGTGATGGCGATAGGGAGCGCGTTGAGTTTTACGCTGGTGAGAACGGCTGGCACTAGCGCTTGGCGCGTACGCGCGTCTCTAATGCTACTAATCAAATGCACACAGTCCGCAACAGCCATGGTCATCATCATGGTGGGTGCAATGGCGAGGGTAGGGGTCATTTCATAGCCCAACCATCCGGCGATACCTAAACCACTTGAGATTGAAAAGCCGACGACAAGTACGGTGCCAACTGTGGCGGCAATGGAGCGGAACAGGGCCCACATCATGATGACGATAATGCCGAACATGAGTGGGCCGAGTACGGTCATGTCATGGTGGCTGGCGTGGGCAATGGCGTCATTAACCATAACCACGCCAGAAAGTTTGCGTTCGGTATTGGGGCAGTAGTTGTCTAGGGCCTTGTTCCAAGCGCGCGCGGCATTAGCGGCTGAGGCGACTTCGTCTTTGCTTTCGGTTTCAAAGTGCAAGGTGAGATTGATACCCGCAGTGCGCCCGTCGGTGGAAATCAACCGTTTGAGTAATTGGGGCTCATTTAATGCTGCGGCTTTACTGCGTGCAATGTAGTCTTGGGTCAGGCCTGAATCTAAAACATCGCCTTCAATCAGGTCTCGAATATTGAGGTCGTCATTCATTGCCTCGCTGTGCTGGAAATTGGCGACGGAATCTACCCGTGTGACGAAGGGGAGTTCCCAGCCCGCGTCAGTCGCTTTCCAAAGGCAGCGCATTCCTGATTCGGTGAATAAACTGTCCTCCGAACTGCGCACAACCAGCATGATGTTCTGGTCTCGCGTATAGGTATCCTGAATATTTTCGGAGGCAATTAACCATGGGTCATTTGGCTGAAAGAAAGCCTTGTAATCATGGTTAGGCTTAAGCTGCATAAGGCCTGCGCTTGAAATCGCGGCTAAGATTAAGCTTAAAAGGAGCGTCGTTTTAGGGTGTCGAGTGACGACCGGTAGCAAATTAGGGATGACTGGCATTTAAATTGAATGTAGATTCATTTCTAATTAGCGGCAGTTTATACGGCAGTGAACTTTCACGAAAGTGCTGCAGAAAATATTTTTGTTAATGTAGAGCCGATACCGATTCGGGGACTGAGACTTCGTAGATGAGAATGTTCCATCAAATTTTTCTTGCGCTGTTGGCTGTGCTGTTTTTAAGCAGTGCCAACGCTAACGTGCAAGATGACAAAACTTACACCGATCAACCCAGTCAATTTAGTGCTGAAGACATTGTGGGTGATTGGATGGTGAATACAGGTGATGCGGTGATTCGCTTCTACGAGAAGGAAGGCAGCTACCACGGTAAAGTAGTCTGGGCTGGTCGCGAGTCGGTTGACTGGTGGTTTGATGACGCGCCGATGGAGATTCCTTGGGAAAACTGGCGTGCAGCCAAAAAGC
>JAPPPA010000042.1 GCA_028817755.1 Gammaproteobacteria bacterium
GGCTAAAGGAAAGGCCGCAAAAGCGGCCTTTTTTACTTGGTTTCCGACGAACTCTCGGAGTCTTTTGGATTCGTTAAGCTTTGCCAAAACTCTCGCAATGCGGCAAATCGATGTCCAACATGCTCTAGGTGTTCATCAATACGTAGGATCTCTTTGTGTTGAGATTTCTCCGCGCGGCGCTCTAACTCAGCATGCAGCTTGGCTATCGCCTCTTCTGCTTTACGCTCTAGCTTGCGCAGTTTTTTGTCCGACGCTTTTTTAAGGTCTTTTTTACGCTTTGGAAATTCGTATGTGTCACTCATAAACCATCCACCCTTAATAATTATCCAACCACGCTATAGCAGCGAGGTCACGCCCAAACAAACCGCGGGCAACACAAAGAACAAGCCCAGAATATAGAACAACGCGACTAGCTTATTTTCTGCCGCAATATGGCCCATCCGTTCTGCCGCCGTTACCGGCAGATTACGTAGGAATGGCAAGCCGAAAATCAAGGCCACACCGAGCACGTTAAAGGCCAAGTGCACAAACGCAATTTGCAGCGCCTCGGTCTGGAAGCTAGTCACCGCTGTTGCAGCCAGCAGTGCCGTTACGCAGGTACCGATATTAGCACCTAGCGTGAATGGGTAGATTTGCTTCAGACCGAAGGAACCCGAACCCGCCAAAGGCACCATCAACGAGGTTGTGGTTGATGAAGACTGTACCAATACGGTGACAACCGAACCCGACATGATGCCAGTCAACGGGCCACGACCAATCGCCCAATCCATAATCAGACGAGCACGACCGACAAGTAGGCGGTTAAGCAGTTTGCCAATCAGGCTAATCGACAAGAAGATAACCAAGATGCCGCCCGCGATCAGCAACATACCGCCCAGAATCGTATCTAGGTTCCCCACCAAGTCTTTAGCGGAATTAACCAATGGCTTGGTAGCGGTTTTAACAAAGTTCAGCTCTTTCATCGATGCATCTTGCAGCGTGAACATTCCCGCCATCGAAGCTGCTAATTTCTCCAAAAAGCCAAACATCATTTCCAGCGGCAAGAAAATCAACACGCAAAGCACGTTGAAAAAGTCGTGTACTGTCGCCGCTGAAAAGGCACGTCGAAACTCTTCTTTCTCGCGTACATGACCAAGGGAAACAATCGTATTAGTGATAGAAGTACCGATATTGGCACCCATCATCATTGGCACCGCAATCGTTACCGGCAAGCCGCCTGCAACCAAGCCAACAATAATTGACGTTACCGTAGAAGAGGACTGAATTAAGGCAGTAGCCAAAGTGCCCACAACCAAGCCAGCAAAGGGGTTGGTAGCGAACTCAAACAACTCTTTGGCGTGGTCACCAGACGCCATCTTAAAGCCCGAACCAATCAGGCTAACCGAGCAAATCAGTAGATAAACCAAAGCCGCAACGGACACCCACTGCCACCACTTGCTTTTCCCAGCTTCCATTTCCGCTGTCATTTCAACTCCAGCTATTTTTCAATTGGTTAACGCGATGGCCCACTACAGCGGCCACCTAAGAATAAGTAGATTGTCGCAATTTTACGGCAATCAAAGGAGTTTTCATGCCCCAAAAAAAGCCCCAATCTTTCGATTGAGGCTTCTTTACTGATCAGAGCAAGCGAGACGTTCGAAAGCAATTCTCCAGCGTCCCAAACGAAAAACCCCAAGCAAAAAGCTCGGGGTTTTCGTGGTGCGATAGCGGTGCGAGTACAAGGCGGAGCCGAGGAAGCGTACGACTAGTACGTGACGCAGGCTCCAACGCAGTAATCGCGCCGCTAGTGCGGCACGATTACATCATGCCGGGCATGCCGCCGCCCATACCACCCATGCCGCCCATATCAGGCATTGCAGGGCCGTCATCTTTAGGCAACTCAGAAACCATGCACTCAGTGGTCAGCATTAGAGCTGATACAGAGGCTGCGTTTTGCAGTGCAGAACGGGTTACTTTGGCTGGATCTAGGATGCCCATTTCGATCATGTCGCCGTACTCTGAGGTAGCAGCGTTGAAACCGTAGGTGCCTTCGCCGTTAGCTACGTTGTCTAGAACAACGGCAGCTTCTTCGCCAGCGTTGCTGGTGATTTGGCGTAGTGGCTCTTCAACAGAACGTAGCAGGATGGCGATACCGGTGTCTTGGTCGGCGTTGCTGCCTTCAAGTGACGAGATAGCGGCTTTGGCGCGAACCAGAGCAACACCACCGCCCGCTACGATGCCTTCTTCTACGGCAGCGCGGGTAGCGTGTAGCGCGTCTTCAACACGGGCTTTTTTCTCTTTCATTTCGATTTCGGTGGCTGCGCCAACCTTAATCACGGCTACACCGCCCGCTAGCTTAGCAACACGCTCTTGTAGCTTTTCGCGATCGTAATCTGAAGAGACTTCTTCGATTTGAGCACGGATGTGCTTAACGCGATCTTCAATCACAGCAGCGTTACCAGCACCATCAACGATGGTGGTGTTTTCTTTGCTGATTTGAACAGTCTTAGCTGAGCCAAGATCTTCCAAAGTCGCTTTTTCTAGGCTTAGGCCTACTTCTTCAGCGATCACGGTGCCGCCGGTAAGAATTGCGATGTCTTCTAGGATCGCTTTACGACGATCACCAAAGCCTGGCGCTTTAACAGCCGCTACTTTTACGATGCCGCGCATGTTGTTTACTACCAAGGTCGCTAGGGCTTCGCCTTCTACGTCTTCAGCAATAATCATTAGGCTGCGGCCCGCTTTCGCTACGCCTTCTAGTAGAGGCAGTAGGTCACGGATGTTGCTGATCTTTTTGTCGAACAGCAGGATAAATGGGTTTTCTAGCTCCACTAGCTGGGTTTCAGCTTTGTTGATGAAGTATGGCGATAGGTAGCCGCGGTCGAACTGCATACCTTCTACTACGTCTAGCTCGTTCTCTAGGCCTGAACCATCTTCAACGGTGATAACGCCTTCTTTGCCAACTTTGTCCATGGCTTCAGCAATGATGTCGCCAACTTCTTGGTCAGAGTTTGCAGAGATAGAACCAACCTGTGCGATCGCTTTGTTGTCTTCACAGGGCTTGGCTTGGGCGTGAATTTGCTCAACCAACGCAGCAGCAGCTTTGTCGATACCACGCTTAAGGTCCATTGGGTTAGCGCCAGCGGCTACGGCTTTTAGGCCTTCACGCAGGATGGCTTGAGCTAGAACGGTCGCGGTAGTGGTGCCGTCGCCCGCAGTGTCTGAGGTTTTGCTAGACACTTCTTTAACTAGCTGTGCGCCCATGTTTTCTAGCGCATCTTCTAGTTCAATTTCTTTAGCAACCGATACACCGTCTTTAGTCACGGTTGGGGCGCCGAATGATTTTTCTAGCACCACGTTACGGCCTTTAGGGCCTAGGGTTACTTTTACGGCGTTTGCTAGGGTGTTTACACCAGCAAACATACGCGCGCGCGCGTCATCACCAAAACGTACGTCTTTTGCACTCATGGTTAATTCCTTGTCTTTCTACTGAGCGGGCTGCTTACGCAACAACCGCAAGAATGTCGTCTTCAGCAAGAACTACTAGCTCTTGGCCGTCTACTTTGATCTTGTTGCCGCCGTATTCTTTAAAGAACACGTTTTCGCCAACTTGTACGCCTACTGCGCGGACTTCACCGCTTTCTAGGGTTTTACCTGGGCCTACAGCAACCACTTCACCCATCGCAGGCTTTTCGGTAGCTGAACCAGGGAGAACAATGCCGCCCGCCGAGGTGGTTTCTTCTTCTACGCGCTTGATAACAACGCGATCCTGTAAAGGACGAATGCTCATGGAAAGATCTCCTAAATCCATGTCATGTATTTATGAGCACTAACAAGAATTAGCACTCTCCGAATTCGAGTGCTAATACTAGGGGCGACTTTCTAGGTTTCAAGTGCGAAAATAGCTTTTTGCAAGAAAAAACTGGCAAATAGAGCGTATGGCATCCAATCCGCTACTGATGGCGTTTACTAACTGCGGCAGCCGCGAGGAAGCGGACCGCATTGCGCATTGGTTAGTGGAACAAGAATTGGCAGCTTGTGTGAACATACTGCCTGCGGTGCAATCGGTGTATCGCTGGCAAGGCAAGTTGGAACAAGCCGAAGAAGTCACCTTGTTAATTAAAACCAGCGCCCGCCAGTTAGAAACCATAAAAACCGCGCTGCCAGAGCAACATAGTTATGAACTACCGGAGCTTTGCGCAGTCGAGATAAGGGATGGATTGCCCGCCTATTTAAACTGGGTACACGAGAACCTAAGTGATGACATTACGCCTTAAAACACTCACGCCGTTATTCGCGCTATTTACGCTGCTATTTGCCTGCAATGCGTTCGCCAACCTATTTGGCGGCGGAGACGATGAGCTAAATCTACTGCCTGCCGAAGAAGCCTTTGTGCTGAATGCACGGATGTTAGACAACGGCACCATTCACGCCAATTGGTTTATTGCCGACGAGTACTACCTTTATAAGCATCAGTTTAAATTTACCGCGCTGACCGAAGGCGTGGAACTAGGCGAACCCCAAATCCCAGATGGCAAAGCCAAAACCGATGCCGTGTTTGGCGATGTTGAGGTGTATTACCACAACGTTGATATTCAGATTCCGGTACTGAAAGCCCCAGACGGCCCGTTTGAAGTAGAGCTACGCAACCAAGGCTGCGCCGAGATTGGGCTGTGCTATCCACCACAGAAAAACGTAGTGAGCTTTACTCTACCCGAGCAGATAACTACGAGCACCGACAACAACGCTGCCAGCAAGCCCACCAACGGCGATGGCAGCAGCGAGTTAGCAGACTTACTAAACCGCTCCCCGCTTTGGGCCATTTTGGTGTTTGCGGGCCTCGGCGTACTGCTGAGCTTTAACCCTTGCTCGTACCCGATGTACCCCATTCTGTCTCGCATTATTGTCGGCCAAGGTACCGAAATTACCCGCGCCAAAGGCGTGAGTTTGTCGCTAGCGTATGTGATCCCCATGGCGGCCATGTACGCCGTTGCTGGTGCCTTAATTGCACTGGCTGGGCAAAACCTCTTTGCCGCCTTTCAAAGCCCGATATGGCTCGGTGCGGTGATTGCGATTCTGCTGTTGCTGTCGCTCTCTATGTTTGGGTTTTACGAGCTGCAATTGCCGGCCAGCCTGCAAACCAAGCTAAACAACGTGAGCGAAAACCAGAAGAGCGGCAGCTATGCCGGTGCCGCAGCAATGGGCGCCATTTCGGCTTTAGTGGTTGGTGCTTGCGTATTACCGCCGCTCACCGCTGCCCTACTCTTTATTAGCCAAAGCGGTAATGTGGTACTCGGTGCCGCCGCAATGTTTGCCTTTGGTTTAGGCATGGGCGTGCCCTTGGTGGCCATTGGTTTTTCAGCTGGTTGGTTATTACCAAAAGCCGGCGCATGGATGGAAAGCATTAAACGCGTTTTCGGCCTCTTGCTGATTGCGGCGGCTATTTATATCGGCTCTCGCCTATTACCAGAGAGCCTCACCTTGGCGCTTTGGGGCTTACTGCTGATCGGCACCGGCATGTGGCTAGGCGCGCTGAAAACTAACCAACACGGCAAGGCACTGTTTGTGCAGGTAGTGGGCATCGCCAGCTTGTTATGGGGTGCAACCGCCTTAGTGGGTGCGGCACAAGGTAATAGCGATTTATTTAAACCGCTTAGCGGTTCTGACGCAGCCACCGCTAAAGCAGAAACCCGCTGGCTATATGCAGGCAATCAAGCCGAATTGGAAACATTGCTGGCCCAACACCCGCAAGCAATGGTGGATATTTATGCCGACTGGTGCATTCCCTGCAAGGTGATGGAGAAAACGGTTTTTCCTCACCCTGATGTGCGAGCAGCATTAGCAGGCCGTACGCTGATTAAAGTGGATGTGACCGATGACAACGACTCCCACAAACAGCTGAAAGCGGCCTTTAATATTATTAACCCACCTACCGTGATGTTTTTTAACAACAACAGCGAAGTGCCGGGCAGCCGCATTACCGGCGAAATTAATGCCGAGCAATTTTTGCAACATATCCAGTCACTATGAAATCAGCCCTAGGTTTAGCCTTTGCTGCCATCGCCGCGGCGATTATTGGCGCACTCAGCTATCAGGCTCTTAACGAGCGCCCCGCATACTCTGAAACCCCGTTGGAAAACCTACCCGCGTTTAGCCTAAAAGACATGCACGGCAATGAGCGCCACAGTAGTGAATGGCAAGGCAAAACGCTGTTGCTAAATTTCTGGGCCACTTGGTGCCCACCTTGTCGTAAAGAAATTCCACTGCTGATCGACGCACAGGAGCAGCACGGCCCCGATGGCCTACAAGTTATTGGCATTGCTCTAGAGCAAGCCGAAAGCGTGCTGAAATATGCTGAAGAGATTGGTCTTACTTACCCAAGCTTAGTGGGCAATGTCGACGTTATTGATTTGGGCAATAAGCTGGGCAACCAAATTGGCGCATTGCCATTTACCGTACTGGTAGCGCCGGACGGCAAAATACTCGACCGCCATATGGGCGAGCTAAATCAAACCCAACTCGACGCGTTATTAGCGGCTGCGCGGTAACCACGCAGCCACTGCTTTAGATAACGCCTAGCCGCCGAAACGGTAACGAACACCTGCGCCTAAAATAATGTCATCGTAGTCATCAATGCCCGCAACACTGCTGTCATCTTTGCTACGTTGCATCTTCAATTCTGCGCCTACGCTCCAACGCTCAGCTACAGCACTTTGCCAACCTACGCCTAAGTTAAAAACGCTGTAATTGGTTTCCTCGCCGTTAGACAAATCAGCACGGCCCGCACCTACGCCCACTAAACCGTAAGCCTGGTGCTTACCGGCCAATTGGCCCCAAAGGTAATTGAGAGTGAGGTTATCAATGCCCTTGTCGTTATTAGACGGGCTGACGTCGATCGCCCAGCCTGCGTAGTTAAGCTCAATGGCACGGCAATCTGAAAGGTTGTAACGCACATCAACCTCAAAGCCGGTACCACCGTCCGCTGAAAAGTCATTTTCACGAGCGCTGTCGGTAGAGATACCTAGGCCAGAAACACCCACTGACCAGTGGTCGGCACTGGCTGGCGCAGACAAGAAAAGCGCGCCTGCGGCCAAGGCCGCCTGGCAGACCGATGACGGGAAAGACACCTTCTG
>JAPPPA010000186.1 GCA_028817755.1 Gammaproteobacteria bacterium
GTCCAAAACCAACGTACACGATGGCTAGTGCGATGGAACCAGTAATAGCAAAACTCTACACCCAAGAAGATCAGCGGTAGCGTCCACGCGTTTACCGGAATGTCGAATAGACGGTTTGAATAGAACCACGCCACGGCAGCACCGGTAAACAAAGTATGAGCGATGATTTCAAAGACTTGATAGCTGCCACCCAAGGACAGGTTCGCCACAATTTCTTTGAAATCAAATTGGCTCCACATGCGGTGATTGGGGCCACGGCGTTTACGCACATGTCGCTCCATCGCAAAGCCGATTAGAAATAACGGCGTGCAGCCAATCAGGATCACCTGCTTCCAATCAATGTCGGCGCCAAAAATTTCTGTTAGTACATTCAGTAGTTCGTTAAACATGGCTCTATCTCCAAGAGGCCTTCGCCCACTTTCGTTTATTTGATGGAAGCCATTTTGCGGATATCTGTCAGCTAAATATTGACAGCGACGGACTGCCTTTTGACAATATCAGACATGACCGCATCAACCCCACTACAAGGTGTGGTGCCCGTTACCTATGTAAACCTCTTGTATGAGTACCTAGGTAAGCAAGGCATTAACGCTGATGAACTGCTTGGCCCAGCGCCTATAGCAGAGCACGGCATTGGGCGTTATCCGGTGACCGAATGGAAAGCGTTACTGGAAACAGCTGCCAGTGCGATTGACGACCCACTACTGAGCCTGCATATCGGCAGCACCATTTCACCCAAACACCTAGGCGTGTTGGGTTACGTGTTACTGGCTTGCGGCACACTCGGCGGCGCCTTGCAGCGGATGGAGCAATACCACCAGCTGATTTATGACGTAAACCCGATGCGCATTGAATTGGGGCAAGACTGCATTGAGCTGGTATGGGGCCAAGCTATGGGGCGCCCCGGTGCCTTGGTGGATGAAACCGGCGTTGCGGCCTTAGTGCATTTTTGCCGCGATATTGTCGACCAACCAAACTACAACCCCATTCGCGTCGACTTTATTAATGCCAAGCCCAGTAACCTTGCCGACTACGAAGCTTGGTTTGGTTGCCCTGTTAGTTTTGAGCGTAAAGAAACGCGTGTAGCGGTACACCCCAGCGCGCTAGCTATTCCATTACGTAGCGCCGACACCGCACTCATACACATTCTGCAACAGCAGGCGGATGCGCTGCTGGCGGAGTTACCGCAGCAAGACAAAGCACATTGCATGGCTGTACGAAAACACATTACCGAACAGTTGCGGGAAGGCGAACCCAGCGCCGAAACCACCGCCGAAGCGATGTTTATTACTAGCCGAACCCTACACCGCAAACTCGCAGCAGAAGGCAGTAGCTTTAGAGAGCTACTACAAGAAACCCGCCAGCAACTCGCACAAGACTATCTGCGTGACCGCCGCCTACAACTCAGCGAAATCACACAATTATTAGGTTATTCGGAACAAAGTGCCTTAAGTCGTGCCTTTAAAGGGTGGACAGGTTTGACACCGGCTCAGTACCGCAAGCAAGCCTATGTAACATAGCAAAATGTACAGGTGTACACTTAAACCCATAATTAACACGGCACAGAACAAATGACTTTTAATCTGAAACAACGTTACGGCCAAACCGCGATGGTAACTGGCGCCTCCTCTGGTATCGGCAAAGCCTTTGCCCAAACTTTGGCGGCAGAAGGCATGAACCTCGTTATTGTGGCGCGTCGCGAGGCAGCGCTTGTAGAGCTAGCCACCGAGCTACAAGAAGCTCACGGCGTTCAAGTGGTATGTATTCCACAAGACCTTACGGCACTTGATGCAGCTGACAACTTAGCCGCTGCACTGACTGAACAAAGCATCGACGTAGACTTACTGATTAACAACGCCGGTGTTGGTACGCATGGTCGTTTTGAAGAATTAGATCTAGATCGCGAAAAAGCCATGATCCAGCTGAACTGCCAGCTGCCTGTGGCCTTGGCGCACAAGCTCATACCGGGCATGAAAGAACGTGGCCGCGGCGGCATCGTGATGCTTGCATCTGTTGCTGGCCAAATGCCTGTGCCTTACATGGCGGCTTACTCTGCCAGCAAAGCCTTTATGCGCTTCTTTAGCGAAAGCCTTTGGGGTGAACTACGTGGCACGGGCGTGGATATCGTGTCGATTTCACCGGGCGATACCGCCACTGAATTCCGCCAAACTGCGGACCTCAACAACAAATTCCCGATTCCTCCACGCACTGCGCAAGACGTGGTCAACACCAGTCTTAAAGCGCTCGGCAAAAAGACGTCTGTGGTGGATGGCATCATGAATAAACTTACCGCGTGGTGGGCAAGCTGGGCACCGCGTAAACTACTCATTCTAATGAATGGCAAGCTCTGGAAAGTTTAAGGTAGATCCGATGCCCCAACTGCTTCAACCCTTCACGGTAAACGTGAGCCAAAATTTTAATGTACCGGCTGCGGATGTGTTCGCGATTCTGGCTGACCACAATCAGCTAAAACGTGTATTTGGCATTCCAGTAAAACGCATTAAAGATGGCGACAAGGATCCAAACGGTGTCGGCTCAGTACGCCGACTTGGGCCACCACCGTTCGGCATTCAAGAAACCGTGACCGCGGTTGAAGCCAACAAGCGCATTGACTACATCATCACTAAGTTTGGCGGCCCCGTTATGAACCATAACGGCAGCCAAACCTTTAGTGAAAAAGGCAGTGGCTCTGAGCTGCATTGGCAGATTAACTTCTCGTCACTGCCTGGCCTAGGCAATGCGGTGGCTAAAGGTTTAGAAACCGCGCTAAAGCGCGGCCTGAAGAACCTGAGCTATCAGCTTTGATTTTTCAGCCCTGCTGCTGAATAAAGCTATTAACCTGCCCTGCCAACAACTCCGGCTGGCTTAGTGGCAGCCAATGCCCACCAGTTACCGACACCCGCTGCAACTGGCGCACAAATACCGGCAAGTCGTCATAGGTGCTGGGTGATAAAAAACGGTCTTGCTGCGGCACAATCAACAACACCGGCACAGTCACTTTAAATGGCTGCGGCTTAAATAAGCTCGGCAATATATTGGCGCGATAGAGCTGCATGCCGTTAATAGCATCTGCCTTCTGCGTGGGCCGTTTTTTTACCGGCTTGCCTTCTAACCAGCTCACCACTTTGAACCAATGCCCCGCTAAACCAAGGCGCCATGGAAACGGGCCGAGTAAGGGAATATGGAAGGCAAAGGTGTACCAAGACATCAGCAATTGCTTGATCACGGCCCATAAGTTTTTCGGCGTTGGGCGGCTGAGCTTGCGGCGCATTAAGTGCCCGGCGTAATCCAAGCCGGGGCCAGAAATGCTGGTATAACTAGCAATACGCTTGGCAATATAGGGCTGATTCACAAAATACCAACTCTGCACCGAACCCCAGTCATGCCCTACCAAGTGAACCTTCTCATTCGGCGCTAAAGCATCTAACACCGCTACAAAATCAGCGGCTAGCTTTTGATGTTTGTAATCACGCACGCGCGATGGAATATCTGACTCGCCAATACCGCGCACGTCATAAGTAATCAGGTGGTATTGATCTCGCAACTCCGCGATAACGCCATCCCAAACCGTTTGATCATCTGGATAGCCGTGAATCAGCACCACCGTGGGTTTGTTTTCAGCCGGATACTCCCGCACTGAGAGACGAACGTTTTCATCCCCATGAACAATATTTTTTTTCATAGTCACAGTATGCCTAATCAGCAAACATAAAAAAGGGGCCACAAACGTGACCCCAACAGTTTGGACAGCGCGGTATTCACTTAGCTTTGGAAGGAGGAATCTAGGAACACCGTCAACGCTATGCTGTCCTCCCGAGAGAACTATCACATCTGCCTACGCGGCCTTTACTCCAGGGTTTTGATAACCCAAGTTTTCAGCCAATAACGCCAAGGCTTTTTCGGTATCGCCCTCGTCCACCGGGTCGTACCAAGGGTTAAAGAATGCTAGGTGCTTCTTAGCCAAGTACCCTACCGATGGCAGCTGCCCCTGTTTGGCTTGACGCGACCATTCACGCCACACCCAAGGGCGAAACACGCTGGGCTTTTTACCGGCAAATTGTGGGTCTTGCGCCATGATATTGGCGGCACCGTCTGCCCAAAGGCCAATAATCACCGGGAACACAATGGCACTGAGGTAGTAGCGCGAGATATAAGTGCCACCTAAGTGTCGATAGACATCAAACGCCACCGAGCGGTGTTCGATTTCTTCCGCACCATGCCACTTCAACATATCTAGCAAGGTTGGGTCCGCGCCCTGCTGCTGCCAGATTTGATTTTCCACAATGTATTCGCCCAATACGCAGGTCATATGCTCAATCGTGGCGACTAAACCTAGCCGTAAGATCAACCATTGCCGCTCAAACGCTTTCGGCACTTTGTAACCAAAAGGCTGATCGGCGCCGACTTTCTTAAGCACCCATTCAATCTTGCTAGTGACTTGCTCGGTTTGAATACCATGCGCCTGCAAATAGTCCTCGGTGGCACTGCTATGTGCCTGTGCATGCTGGGCTTCTTGGCGCACAAAGGCTTTCACATCTTGGCGCAGTTTTTCGTCGCTAATATGCGGTAACGCCTTGTTGAAGAGACGACAGAACCAAAACTCACCGGCTGGCAACAGCAGATTAATTTCATTGACAAAGTGGCTAGTGAAAGGCTGCTCAGGAATCCACTCTAACGGCGTGTTTTGCCAGTCGTAGCTCACCTTACGCGGGGTAATATCGTAATGCGTGGTGGAGCCGGTGGCTTCTTGCTTAAACGGGCCCCAAAATGAGGCTGCTTGTAGCCGCTGTTTGGCTCGATCGTCCACTGATACTTTGGCTTTTTTCCACACGGTGGAGCGCTCGCTACACCCTTTTTCCACAAAACCAATAAACTCCGCCACCGACTTTGCCACTTGTTTAGGGCTACTCATTGGCGTCCAGTGCCCACCTGGCAAATCGCGCCGCCAACAGTTAGGCGCCCAATACACACAAGCTTGCGCCATCTCTTGAGTCACAAAGTGGTCGTCTTCCGGCATCAATAACTGCACCGGCACTTCGGTAAAGCGGCGTCTAGGTTTACTCAGCCGTAGCAAGACATTGGCGCGATAAAGCTTGATACCCAATAAACCATCACTGGTTTGCGTAGGACTCTTTTCGCTATCTACGCCTTCAATATGTTTCAGCAAACGCGGCCACGCACGGCCAACCACGCCGCGCCACGCCAACTCGCCTAGGGCGGGAATATGAAACGCGGCCACGTACCAAGAGTGCAGCAACTGCGAAACGCCATTGCCAATTTGCGACGGCCGTAACTGGTCTCGCGCCCAAAAACCGATATGGTCCAAGCTGGGGCCAGAAATAGTGCTGTAAGACGCAATCCGATCCGTAGCGCCCTCTCCAGTGACCACTTCCCAACTCTGAATGGAACCCCAATCGTGCGCCAGCACATGCACTGGTGTTGAGGCACTCAGTTGGTTAATCACGGCATGGAAGTCCGCCGCCAAGCATTCCAATTTGTACGCCGACTGCGAACGCGGTTTATCCGACTCACCAGCACCACGCACGTCATAACTAATAACGCGGAACTGTTTATGCAGGGCTTCAGCTACACCGTTCCAAACATTCTGGTTGTCAGGATAACCATGCACCAACAGTACGGTTGGCACATCGGCTTTCGGCCATTCGCGCGCGGCTAAATTAACACCGCCGTGGCCGCTAATGCTGTGTTCAATATAGTTACTCATGACTCCGCTCCTAAGCCGCAGCCAGCAAGCTAGCCGTTAAGCGCGCAAACGGGCCACGTTTGACTTTGGCTACCTTGTGTTCGTTTTGCACTTCACACACAGTGGCATCAAAACGACGCGTCATGGCGCGGTAGGCAAAAGTAAATCCGGGCCATAAGGTCCAGTTGCGACCTTGTTCGTCCAAATACCAGCTTTGGCACCCAGACGCCCACACGGTGCTTTTCATAGCACCTTGATGCCGACCGCCAAAACCGCGTTGGGCTTCCGGTTTTACATCCACCAGCGACCAGTTCTTGGCGCGTGCCTGTTTTAGTGCATCGGCCACATACTGAATTTGCGACTCGATCATATAGACCATGGAGTTATGGCCTAAGCCCGTATTCGGCCCCATCAAAAAGTAAGCATTAGGAAAACCAGCGGTGTGGATACCCATGTAACTTTCCGCGCCATTGGCCCACGCGTCTTGGATAGTTAAACCATTGCGACCGCTGAAATTCATATTGGCGATGGCATCCACAGTTTTAAAACCGGTGGCGTAAATAATCACATCGACTTCGTATTCTTTGCCGCCGGAATCTTTCACTGCATTTTCGGTAATGCTGCCGATACGCGCCGTCACCACATCCACATTACGTTTGGCGAGCGCGGGGTAATAGTCGTTGGAAATCAGTACGCGCTTGCAGCCCATATCGAAGGTAGGCGTTACTTTACGGCGCAGTGCCCGGCTTTTAATGGCCTTATTGATATTGTGGCGCGCCACTAACTCCATGCCCTTCAGCAACGGTTTAACGTAACGGAAAGCCACAAAACGCACTTCGTGCTGGTTGTAAATAACGCTCCGCGACACCTCTTGTACAAACGGCACCTTGGCAAACAAGGCTTTTTCACGCTCGCTATATTCGCGGTCTGGCTTAGGCATCACCCAAGGCGCGGTACGTTGGAAGCTATAGAGCTTCTCCACTTTGTCGGCAATAGCAGGAATAATCTGAATCGCGCTCGCGCCGGTACCAATCACCGCTACCTTCTTGCCGGTTAAATCAATGTCGTGGTTCCATTCCGCGGAGTGGAACTGAGGGCCTGTAAACGTTTCGGCACCATCAAACTGCGGCTTTTGCGGAATATGCAAACCGCCAATGCCCAGCACCACGTTCTTGGCGCGTACTTCGTTGCCATTGCCAAAACCTAGTGTCCATTCACAACGGCTGTCGTCAAAGTTAGCCGAGGTGAGATGGTGCCCGTAACGAATATGCGGCAACAAGTCGTGCTTGTGCGTGACGTCTTTTAAATAACTGTGAATTTCTGGCTGCGTGGCGAAGGCTCGCGTCCACTCTGGGTT
>JAPPPA010000077.1 GCA_028817755.1 Gammaproteobacteria bacterium
GCCTAACCGCCGCGGGTTGGCCGGTAGAAAAACCGAAAGCGAGCATGTTTGTTTGGGCCAAAATTCCAGAGCAGTTCCGCGAAATGGGCTCTTTGGAATTCTCTAAGAAATTACTCGATGAAGCCAAAGTGGCTGTGTCTCCCGGTATTGGCTTTGGTGAATACGGTGACGACTATGTGCGTTTTGGTTTGATTGAAAATGAACACCGTACTCGCCAAGCGGTACGTGGCATTCGCCGCATGCTCCGCAACGCGGGTGTGCAGCCAGACGCTGCAACAGAATAAAGGGTAAGCATGACTGATAAGACCGTACGCTTAGGCGTATTAGGCCTTGGCACCGTAGGTGCTGGCACCGTAAAACTCCTGCAAGACAATGCTGAGAGCATTGCTGCGAAAACCGGTGCTCGTTTTACCGTGGTTGCCGCTTCGGCGCGTGACATTACGAAACAACGTGACTGCGACTTAGAAGGCGTAACGCTGACCACCGACCCATTTGAAGTGGTGAATGCCGACGTTGATGTAGTTGTTGAGTTAATTGGCGGCTACGACTTGGCGCGTGAATTGGCGCTAGCGGCTATCCAACAAGGTAAGCACTTTGTTACCGCGAACAAAGCATTAATCGCTAAGCACGGTAATGAGTTGTTTGCCGAGGCAGAAAAGACTGGCGCACTGGTGGCTTATGAAGCCTCTGTAGCGGGTGGTATTCCTGTCATCAAGGCGCTTCGTGAAGGTCTTGCCGGCAATGAAATCAGCCAGTTAGCGGGCATTATTAATGGCACGACTAACTTTATCCTCACCGAAATGCGCGACAAAGGCCGTGACTTCGCTGATGTTTTGGCTGAAGCGCAAGCGCTTGGTTATGCCGAAGCCGACCCGACATTTGACGTGGGTGGCATTGATGCGGCTCACAAACTGGTTATTTTGACCTCGCTAGCATTCGGCATTCCGCTGAACTTTGATGGTGCCTATATCGAAGGCATCGAAGCGATTACCACTGAAGACGTAAACCTGGCCGGTGAGCTGGGCTACAAGCTCAAACATCTAGGCATTGCTCGCCAAACAGAGGCGGGCGTAGAAATGCGCGTGCATCCTGCCTTGGTACCAGAAAGTCACCTCATTGCTAAAGTTGATGGCGTGATGAACGCAGTATTGGTGAATGGCAACTTTGTCGGTGAAACCTTGTACTACGGCCCAGGTGCAGGTGCTGGTCCAACTGCTTCTGCCGTGGTGGCCGACATCTTAGATGTGGCGCGCCAGTTAGGCTCGGCCAAAGAAAACACCATTGCCAATAGTGGTTATACCGCTGGCTTAAGCAATGCTGCCGAAGTGCTGCCTGCTGAAGCCTTTAATTGCGAGTACTACCTGAAGCTTTCTGTTCAGGATGAGTCCGGCGCACTTGCGCAAGTGACCAGCGTCTTGGCAGATGCGAGCGTTAGCATTGACGCGGTTGTGCAGCACGAGCCAAAAGGCGAGAGCGCTTGCGCGACTTTGGCGCTTATCACTCACGAAGTGAATGAAGCCCAATTAAACACAGCTATTCAAGCGCTTGAAGGCCTGGATATCGTTGCTGGCAACGTCACGCGTATGCGTGTTGCAAGTTTTTAATACCTACATATTTATTTGATCAGAGCCATGACTCATTACACCGGTCTAATTAACAACTACCGTTCACGTTTGCCTATTGCTGATGGCGTTGAAGCTATTGAGTTAGGCGAGGGCCAAACGCCGCTAATTAAGCTGCGCAACATTCCTAGCAAGCTGGGTATTGATGCTGAGATTTACGTGAAGTTTGAAGGCCTGAACATTACCGGTTCCTTTAAAGATCGCGGCATGACTATGGCGGTAACCGCGGCCGTTGCCGATGGCGCTAAAGCGATTATTTGTGCGTCTACCGGCAATACCAGTGCAGCTGCTGCGGCTTATGCTGCGCGCGCCGGCATTAAAGCCTTCGTATTGATCCCAGAAGGCAAAATTGCCATGGGTAAATTGGCACAGGCCATGATCCACGGCTGCGAAATCATTCAAATCGAAGGCAACTTCGATGACGGTATGCGCTTGGTGAAAGAAGTGGCGGACCACGCGCCAGTAACGATCGTAAACTCAATTAACCCATTCCGTTTGCAAGGCCAGAAGACCGCGGCATTTGAAGTGGTAGACGAGCTAGGCGACGCACCTGATTACCACTGCCTACCTGTTGGTAACGCAGGTAACATCAGTGGTTACTGGTTGGGTTACAGCGAGTACGCAGGTACAACGGCTGAAGACTCATTTGTGATCAACCATTTCAAAGAAATGGAATATGACCGCACTGCTAAAGGCACTAAAACTCCAACGATGGTGGGTTACCAAGCTGCCGGGGCCGCGCCGTTCACTCACGGCGAAATGGTTGATAATCCAGAAACAGTAGCTACTGCTATCCGCATTGGTCACCCGCAGAGCTGGGACCTAGCACACGCGGTAGAGAAAGAATCCGGCGGCTGGTTTGATGCGCTAAGCGATGAAGAAATTTTGGCTGCGCAAAAGCTATTGGCACAGTCGGAAGGTGTGTTCTGTGAGCCGGCTTCAGCAACCTCACTAGCCGGTGCATTGCGTGACTTGAAGAATGGCCGTATTCCTCAAGGCAGCAAAATTGTATGTACCTTGACTGGTAACGGCTTGAAGGATCCAGACACCGCAATGGCGCAGTGTGCTGATACTTCAATCACTACCGTGCCAGCTACGCTAGACGCTGTTAAGGCAGCTATTGTTGGCCAATAAGCCGCAACCTCGCATTCAAAATCGGCCGCTGAATCAGGCGGCCTATCAAACGCTTTTAGAACAAGGCGCGCCAGAGCTTCTGGCACGTATTGCCGCGGGCCGCGTTGGCGAAGGAATTCCTAACGAAGAAATCCCAGACCTGCTGCAGCCGCGTCTAGGCCACATACCTCACCCTCAAAAATTAGCAGATTGCGATAAGGCCGTTTCGGCGCTAGTCACTGCGATCGAGCAGGGTAAACGTATCGGCATTTTGACCGACTACGACGTTGACGGCATTACCTCCCATGCCATTCTCTGGCACGGTCTAGTGAACTACTTTCAGGTGCCACGTGAAAATATAGTTAGCCTGATTGGTCATCGGCTTGAGGATGGCTATGGCATTAGTGATGGCCTAGTCGATCGCATTCTCGAGATGCCGACAGATCAACGTCCAGAGATGATTATCAGTGCTGATTGCGGCTCCTCGGACGAGCCGCGAATTGCTCGGTTGCTGGCCGAAAATATTGCTTTAGTAGTAACTGACCACCATGCAATTCCAGAGTCCGGCATTCCTAAATCAGCTACGGCGGTATTGAACCCGACGCGTGAGGATTGTGATTACCCCGATGCCACCATTGCCGGTTGTTTTGTTGCCTGGCTGTTGATGTCTGCCATGCGTGCAGAACTGTTAACGCGTGAGTCGATTCCCGCGGATACGCCTAAATTGGTTGAGTTATTGGATTTCTGTGCCCTGGGTACGGTAGCTGATGCGGTATCGCTTGCTAGCCCGGTGAATCGTGCTGTGGTGAACGCTGGCTTAGCGCAAATGAATAAAGTACAGCGTCCAGCATGGGCGGCTTTGGTTGAGTTGCTAGAAAAGCCTCGAAGCCAAGCGCCTTTTGACATTGATGATTTAGGGTTCCAAATCGGTCCGCGTATTAACGCACGTGGCCGTATGTCTGACCCGCATGCCGCCCGGCGTTTCCTGCTTGCAGAAGAAAATGTCGACGCGATGGACGCCTTATTAACGCTGGATCGTGACAACCAAGATCGCCGTAAAGTTGAGCGTGCCATGTTGCGCGATATCTTGGCCGATATTAGCAAGTGGGAAAGCAGCCATAGCGTTGTGGCGTTTGACGAAGACTTTCACCCCGGTGTGCAGGGCATTGTTGCGTCGCGCTTAGTCGACCGCACGGGCAAGCCTGCCGTTGTGCTTAGTCCCAATAAAAACCCGGATCCCATTACGGGCTCTATGCGTACCGTAGCCGGTGTGCATGCGCGTAACACGCTGCAAGCTGTGGCTGATAATTGGCCGCAGATTATTGTGAAGTTTGGTGGCCACGCTGGCGCTGCTGGTTTAACCATTAATCGCACGCAGATCGATACCTTTGTAAAGGTGTTTAATGAAGTGTTAGCAGCGCAATATGGCGAGCAAACGCCGGCTCCGGTGTTGTTGTGTGATGGCGAGCTAGATCCTAACCAGCTGAATTTAAGCCAGTGGCAGCAGCTACAACAAATACGCCCTTATGGCCGTGGTTGGGAAAAGCCGCTTTTTGTTGGAACTGCCTACTTATCCGAGTGTCGAGTAATAGGTAGTACCCAAACGCATCTTTCTTTAAACCTAGAATTGGGCGGGCAGGGCATCCGTGCAGTTTGGTTTAACGCACTAGATAACGCTGGCGACAAAGCCACCGTGCAGGCCGGGCAATCTGTCCGTGTCGTGTACGAACTGGCCGAAAACAGCTATAACGGACGTACTAGCCTGCAGTTAATGGTCCGTTATGCCGAGCCAACAACGCACTAAAACCTCTCTTTCTGCGCGAGCCTTGTTGATGGCTTGCGTGGCCTTGTTTGCGTCAGCCTGCGCTGTACATAAGCCCATGAACAAGCCCGCCGCGCCTCATGGCGCGCAATGCAACGCATTGATTGGCAAACTCGAATTCCATATTCACAAAGCTAAAACCCGAGACGCGCAATACGCCGTGGTTGAAGGGTACCCCCTATATCGCGTAGACCGTCTGTTGGAAGCGTTGGTGCAGAATGTGCAAACAACCGATCAACGCCTTGAATGGTTGAGATTGGCCGCTGAAAACAGTGTGGAAAGCTATGTGGTCGAATTCCATAACTTGCCGCCAGAACGTAAAGCACAGTTTTCTTCCAGCGACGATATTGCCGCGACGTTGCGAGATTGCGCCTGGCAACAAACGGCGCAGCTTCAGCAGCCTAATGAATGGGAAAATTTCAAAGCGAAGGTTGTGGTGCCAAGTGAGTACTTTGCGGGGCGCCGTTTCTTAGGGCTCTATCCGTTAACCAACTTGGCGATGAAAGCTGGTATTGCTCAGTGGCAGTCAGAAGCCAGAGAGCTTTTCAATCACAACGTAGTCGATACCAGTCATTACCAACGCTGGCGTTTAAATGCAGCACAGCAGGCTGTTGGAGAGATTCAAACCAATGCTTTAGGCATGCCGGTGCCAACGAAAGAACAGTGGCAGGCCCTTGCTAATAACTTTGCGCCGGAATGGGTATTAGAAACCTTAGGGGACTACGACATTCCCGGTCAGCCCTTGGCGAAAGGGCAGTTTAAAGCCGATTCTGTAGTTTATTGGCAGCAGGGCTATGGTCGCGTTCACGGTGAGCTACTGCCGCAAATCAGTTATGTCATCTGGTTTTCAGAGCGCCCCAAAACCAGTGCCTTGGATATTCTAGGTGGCAAGTTGGATGGCCTTGTTTGGCGAGTCACGCTAAAGCAGGAAGCTTCGGGTGATTGGGAACCACTGATTTACGACAGCATTCATCCCTGTGGTTGTTATCACCTGTTTTTCCCCACGTCTAAGTTTGAACATTGCGCGGTTGACGATGCGCGCGAGTCCGCCTTTGTGCCACAAGCCGCGCCAGAGAGTTCATTCGCTATTTGGGTGCAATCCGCTACGCACTATCTACGTCGTTTACAAAGCGCAGATAAGCTGGAAGCGAAGCCTTATCGCTTAGCGCCATTAAGCATGCTTCGTTATGCCCAGCAGGAGCAGTCCCGCTTGTTTGATAGCGCAGGTATCGTGCGTGAAACCGCTCGGCTAGAACGCGTGTTGCTATGGACCTCCGGCTTAGAAAGCCCCGGTGCTATGCGGCAATGGGGCAATCATGCAACGGCCTTTTCTGGTGAGCGCTATTTCGATGAAGCGGACTTATTTGACCAAGAGTTTTGTTTGGTTAACCCTTAGCGCTATAAGGGATTGCGTGGTGCTATTGAGCGTACACGTGTACACTAAAGCCCGTTACTAATAAATCGAGGTAGACATGCCACAACTCATCGTGCCCCCGGTAGGTGAACTCACTCCCACGCGCGGCAATCGTTTTAGCCGTTGGTTAGGGCGTTGGATGCTGGCGCGTAAAGGTTGGACGATTGAAGGTGATGTGGCCAACGTGCCGCGCGCTGTAGTTATTGCTGCGCCGCATACCTCAAATTGGGATGGCTACTACGCCATTGGCGGCATGATGGCGATTGGCCTACGTCTTAGCATCATGGCGAAAGACAGCCTCTTTAAATGGTATATCGGCTGGTTTTTCGACTGGATTGGTTTCTTGCGAGTAAACCGAAACGCGCCCGGCGGCTTTGTTGAAAAATGCGCACATACGCTAAAAAGATCAAAAGGCTTGTGGATGGTAGTGCCGGCCGAAGGCACCCGTAAGAAAGCTAAGAAGTGGAAGAGCGGTTTTCACCGCATTGCCAAGCTGGCAGAAGCGCCCATGCTGCCTATTTCAATCGATTTTGAGAAAAAGAAATTTGTGATTGGCGAGCCACGAATGGCTACCGATGACTACGAGTCTGACCTTAATGATCTACTCGATTTTTATGCCGACTGTGCACCGCACACGCCAGAGTTGCTTTCATTGCCGCTAGTGGAGCGCCGCCAACAGCGCCAAAGCCAGTCTGCATAAGGCTTTTAAGCCAATAAAAGTTTGTTCAAAAGTTTGTTTTGACGGCGAAAGCTTGTATGATGCGCGCCGTCTAATCCACATTGCCTGTGGTTTGAAGCGGTGTCCCGGTCGGGATCGGGCGCCTTACTGACATTAATATTTGGAGTTTTTCCCATGCGTGAAGGCATTCACCCAGGTTACCGCGCAGTAGTATTTCACGATACTTCTTGCGACCACAGTTTCATCATCAACTCGACTGTAGCAACAGACAAAACGACTGAAGTAGATGGCGTTGAGTACCCA
>JAPPPA010000328.1 GCA_028817755.1 Gammaproteobacteria bacterium
GTATAGCCGTTATTTTTTACTCAGCAGCAGGCTTAGCTTGCCGAAGTCTTCGCCAGAGAGAGTTTCTGGGCGACTGGTTGGGTCTAGGCCGCAGGCCTCGATGTCTTCCAGCGCCGCAATGCCGTTAACTGCGTTGCGAAGAGTTTTGCGGCGTTGGCTAAAGCATTGCGTGACAAGTTGCTGGAATGCTTTGTAGTCGCCTATTTCATAGGGCGCTGTAGCGTGTGGCTTGAGGCGAATAATGGCAGAGTCGACTTTAGGTGGCGGATTGAAAGCCCCCGGTTTAACGACAAATAGCGGCACTACTTGGCAATGGTATTGCAGCATCACGCTTAAGCGACCATAAGTCTTGCTGCCAGGGCCTGCCGCCATGCGCTCGACTACTTCTTTTTGCAGCATAAAGTGCATATCCGCAATGCGTTCGATTTGATCGCAAAGATGAAAAAGTAGCGGAGTGGAGATGTTGTAAGGCAGGTTGCCGACAACACGCAGCTTGTGTTCGCCCGGAAATAGCGTGTTCAAGTCCGCTTTTAGGGCGTCCTGCTCATGAAGTGTCAGTTCGCCGTGCGGTGCCATCGCCTCGGGCAAGCGCGCGATTAGGTCGCGGTCAATTTCAATCGCCTGCATTTTGCCCGCTGCTTCCAATAAGGGAGCAGTTAGGGCGCCGAGGCCGGGGCCAATTTCTACCAAGGTGTCATCAGCTGTAGGGCTGATGGCGGTAACGATGCGGCCAATAATGGCTTGGTCATGCAGAAAGTTCTGGCCAAAACGTTTGCGGGCGCGATGAGGTTGCTGGTTCATGGTGCTGAGCTTACTGCGTTTGTGCGCGACATTGTTCAATAGCGGAAAGAATGGCGGCGCGCATGCTACCAGTATCGATGTTGTTGCTGCCTGCTAAATCGAGCGCGGTACCGTGGTCGACGGAGGTGCGAATAATCGGTAGACCGAGTGTAATGTTTACGGCTTCGCCAAAGCCGGCGTGCTTTAAGACTGGCAAGCCTTGGTCGTGATACATCGCCAATACCGCGTCAGCGCCCTCTAGGTGTTTCGGTACAAACAGCGTATCAGCCGGCAATGGCCCGACGAGGTTCATGCCTTGTGCTTTGAGTGACGCTAAGACTGGCTCAATTACCTCAATTTCTTCGCGCCCCATATGGCCATTTTCGCCTGCATGCGGGTTTAGGCCGCAGATCAGTACTTTAGGGGAGGCTAGCCCGAACTTGCTCTGAAGTTCTTTATACAAAATAGATAGGGCGCGTGTTAATCCTGCCTGTGTGATAGCCGCTGGAACGGCACTTAGTGGCAGGTGCGTGGTAGCCAGTGCAACGCGCAGTTGGCCAGCGGCAAGCATCATGACGGTTTGCGTTTGAAAGTAGTCAGCCAAGTATTCGGTATGGCCGGTAAATGCGACGCCAGCGTCATTGATGACTGACTTTTGTAACGGTGCCGTGACCATGGCATCAAAACGGCCTCGCTCACAGCCTTGCATCGCGGTATCGAGTAGCGACAGCACTTGTGCGGCATTGGCCGTATCAAGCTGGCCCGGTTTGCAGTTTGTTTTGAGTGGGTGATCGATAACCGCAAGTTGCCCAGCCATTTGGCGCTGCGTGGCTTCGCCTTCGGTAAAGTCGATATCGGCGTTATTAAGCAGTTTAGATTGAGCGGCCCGCTGTTGTAGTGCGGCTATGTCACCTAGTGCCGTGATGCGGGCATCAAATTCTTGGGTGGCAAGCCATAAGCATAAGTCAGGGCCGATGCCAGCTGGCTCGCCGACGGTAACGACGAGCCGTGGAAGTGAATTAGAGTCGGTACTCAATATAAGCCTCATCTAACAGGCGGCGCTGCCAGAGTTGCGTTTCTTCTTGAAGCTTACGGTTGGCAATATCGTTGCGAACTTCTAAGCGACGTAGTTCTTCTGTTGCGTCACGTTCGCGACGTTCCAGTACTTCAATAATGTGATAGCCAAACTGCGAGCGCACAGGTGGCGAAATTTTATTGAGTGGTAATGTGCGTACGGCATCTTCAAAGCCGTCGACAAAGTTTGTTGGATCTTGCCAACCTAAGTCGCCGCCTTTGTCTTTCGAGCCGGAATCATCTGAGTACTCTTTCGCTAGATCAGCAAAACTGTCGCCATTGTCTAAGCGGTCTTGAATCGTGCGTAGGGTAGCGCGAGCGGTAGAGTCGCTAACAACTTGGTTAACCTGCACCAAGATATGGCGTGCTTTCACTTCTTGAATACGGTTGTCGTAATTGCCGCGGGTTTCGGCGAGACGCAATAAGTGGAAACCACTAGGCGACTGAATCGGCTCAACGGTGTGCTCGCCCACTTTGAGCGTGTTGAGTGCGTCTACGAATAGGCTGGGTACTTCTGTTAGTTTACGCCAACCAAGATCGCCTCCTTCCAAAGCATTCTGGCCATCAGAGTAGGCTACCGCGAGTTGTTCAAACTCTTCGCCATTTTGTAGGCGTTCGATCAGCTCAAGCGCGCGTGCGCGTTTGGTTTCAAGCAGCTCGGGACTCGCCGCTTCTGGCGATGAAATCAGAATGTGTTGTAGGCGGTAGCTTTGGTCAGCGCGTGCTTGGGCTGAGAGGGTCGCCAGTGCGTCATCAATTTCACGCTCAGTAACTTGAATGCGTGAGTCCACCATGCGGCGGCGCAACTGGGTAACGGTGAGCTCTTCGCGAACGCTATTACGAAAATCTAGGTAGCTGAGGCCGTCTTTGCGCAGCGCTTTGGCGAAATCGGCCAAGCTCATATTGTTACGTTGGGCGATGTTGGTTAGCGCTTGGTTAAGCTGGCTTTCTGAAATGTTAATGCCCATTTGACTGGCGCGTTGCAGCTGCAACTTAACTAGTACTAAGCGTTCTAGCACTTTCTGCTGCAAGACGCTGATAGGCGGCAATTGCCCGCCATTTTGCTTGAACTGCGCTTGAATGTTGGTAACGGCGTCATCTAACTCGCTGGTTAGTACAACTTCGTCGTTAATCAAAGCAATGATGCCTTCGAGCTTTTGTGGAGCAGCGTGGGCATTGCTGGTGAGTGCAAGCATTGCTGTGGCTGCGACGCTGAGGCCAATCAGGCCGCGGCGAAGCGCCAGTTTCAAAGCGTTATTCATGGTCAAAATACTGTTTCAAAAATCGTTTTGGTTTTTGCGACGGCCATTGTAGTGCGCAGTTTGGTCTATTTGGTGCCGATTTGCGCAAGGCCTGTCAGTTCTAATTGGATAAAGAAGCCAACGTCGGGTTCCCGAGATACGTCACGAAGTACTCGGCGACCACCGAAATCGACGGCCCAGCAGCAGGTTTGGTATCGCAGTTTGAGGTTGGCTTCGAGTAACTCTTCCTCATCAAGCGAATAGAGACCGCTGACATCAGCATGCCACTGGCTGCTTAATTGGCGCTTGCCACCGATAGAGGCTTGGCGGAATAAATCGCGGCGATGGCGTAGGCTGACATAGAAGTCGCCCAGTGTGGCATCGCTTAAGTCGACCCGAATTTGGCTGTGTTCAATATGGCGCTGTTCGCTATTCCATTCGCCGGAAGTGCTTAGGCTCCAGCGTTTGCCAATCGCCGCAGTTAACTCAAATAGGGTGTTGCTGCGTTCATCGGCGGCGGCTTCGCCAGGCAGTGTTACTTGTGTTTCATCTAAGTACCACAGCTGTCCTAAGCGCAAACCTAGTTTCTGTTTGCCGTTTAAGTCATACCAACGACTCGCGAGCGTGGCGCTGAGTTGTTGGCCGTCACGAATGCGATCTAGTCCCGAGAATTGGTCATCATCTAGGTTATGCCAGTAAAGGGTTTCGCTATGCGTATCGAGTACCGGCACATTGCTTTGGTCGCGGAAGGGCGCGTCTCGAAAAGCGACGACAGGCTCAATGGCGTGGTGGCCGGTGTCATAGGCTTTTTCTAAATGCAGTCCTAGCTCGGCGTTGTATACCGGTAAGCGGCGATCTGTTTTTACATCGGCGGCACCCGGTGTTTGCGTATTCCAATGCGTGTCTAGCAATGCCGCTCGGCTTCTAAACCACCAGCCTGATTTGTTTAGGTCAAAACCAAGCCAAGGCTCGTAGTGACTACGCAACGTGGTGGTATCGCTGGCTTGTGTACCAAACCGGCCAGCTTGGCTTTTTAAACCAATGGAAAAGGGCGTGTTGCCTAGTTGCCGCTGTGCACTCAAATATAGCTCTGGCTGCCGGCTAATAAGCGTGGTTGCGGTGGTGGTTAACGGCTCATGATCTTCCGCCACAATTCGCCATTCAACATGGTTTCGTTGCTCACCTATATGCCAAACCGCACTGCTGCGAGACACATAAAAAGGTTGAGATACATCGGCCAAGCTACTGCCAAAATCGTCAAACCATTCGCGGTCGTTAACGTCGACGAGTTCATTGCGCCATTCCCAATAATGGTTTGTACCGCGGCCAACCGCATTGGATTCTAGATTGATGAGGTGGCGAGCTTCGCCGCGTATGCGGTCATTTGGCAGCCAGCTGATATTGGTGATGGCATCGGCCTGCCACCAGCGTTGAGAGCTTCTTTCAGACTGTGGTGTGCCAGTGAGTACGCGGTATTCGGTATCGGCGCGCCAGCCGCGACGACTCAGGTAAGACGGTGTAATGGTTGCGTCCATATTGGGTGCGATATTCCAGTAATAAGGAATACCAAATTCCACGCCATTATTGTCAGACGAGCCGAAGCTAGGTGCGAGCAGGCCGCTTTGACGCTGGTCTGTAAATGGAAACTGTAGATACGGGAAGTAGAAAAGGGGCACGCCTTTAAAGCGTAAGCTGACGTTGTTGGCTTTGCCTTGGCCAGTGGATTGGTCTAAGCGGATGCGATCCGCCTTCAAGACCCAGCTTTCATTGCCGGGTGGGCAGGTTGTATAACGTACGCCGCGCATATCTGGCGTACCATCACCGGCGATATCAATTTGGCTAGCACTGCCTCGAGCACCTTCGCCAGCTACCTGAAACTCGGCTTCTTGGAATTGCGCATTATTGTTAGCAAGGTCTACCGAGGCCGCCGTGCTTTTAACACTTAAGCCACCGCTAGAAAAAGACACGTCTTGTTTGGCGCGAACCTGTTGCTTGGCTTCATCGTACTGAAGCTCATTGGCTCGGAGTACGCCATCGGCTCGGGTCATCGCCACATTGCCTTCTAGCAGAGTGACGCCATCGTTACCCAGTGTTGCGCGATCAGCCAATACCGCTAACTCGCCATCTTCGGCATTGGCTTGCAATTCTTTACTTACATCATCTGCAGGAGCGAGTTCCGGCGCAGGGCAAAATTCCGCAGCCGAGGCGACCCCAGTAAGCGCCCACAGACAGGCGGCATTTAGTAGGAGGCGTGAAGGGCGGTAAGAAAAAAGCAACAAGTTTCGAATAGCCTTGGTAACCGCTATGCCTGATGGTTAAACGTGCAGAGCGAGTAAATCACAGTCTGTTCGCGAGGCCTCAATGGTATGGTATAGCTATAGAAGCGGCGCGATTTATAACTAGGCATTGTAGCCTGTATATCTATCTTCGCCGAGTAGTTTTGTGTTGCCTGTGAAGCTTATCTTTTTTACCAGCATTCGCTTCCACAACTGTTCAATGGAACCCCTTTAATGAACAACCAAAGCCAACGATATTCCGCGTTGCTTGATTGGATTAATGCGAACCCTAATTTAGCTGGTGCGACCATCGCTCCTGCTTCAGCCGATGCCAGCTTTCGTCGCTACTTTCGTTTAACGCTGCCAAATGGTGAGACCAAAATTGTTATGGATGCGCCGCCCGAGCACGAAGATTGCGGGCCGTTTATAACCATTGCGAAACTGCTAACAAGTGTTGGTTTGAATGCGCCCGAGTGTGGCGACTTCGATGAACAGCAAGGTTTTCTATTGCTATCAGACCTTGGTGGCGAAACGTTCTTACAAAAGCTTAAGGCAGACCCGAACGCCGCCAATCAACTATATCCACAAGCCCTGACCGCTTTGGCACAAATGCAAGCGAAAGGTTCTTCACTGGCGAAAGTTCCGCCGTACAACGCCGCGCTATTGCAGCAAGAAATGGGACTGTTTCGTGACTGGTTGCTGGGTGAACACCTTGGTCTGCACCTAGATAAAGAAACCTTGGCGCGACTACAGCAGCAGTTTGATTTGTTAGAGCAGTCTGCGTTGTCTCAGCCCGTGGTTTTGGTTCATCGTGATTACCACTCGCGCAATTTGATGACCAGCCCCGATGGCCGTCCCGGCATCCTGGATTTCCAAGATGCGGTCATGGGGCCGATCACTTATGACGCCGTCTCCTTGCTACGCGATTGTTATATAAGCTGGCCTGATCGGCAGGTTTACGATTGGCTGCGTAGCTATTTTGAGCAATTGCGTGAAGATGGACTGGTTGCAGTCGACTTTGAAAAGTTTGCGCGCTGGTTTGACTGGATGGGTGTGCAGCGCCATCTAAAAGCGGCCGGTATTTTTTGTCGTTTACTGCATCGTGATGGTAAAGACGGTTATATCCCCGACATTCCGCAAACCCTAAATTACGTATTGAGCGTGACAGGCCGTTATCGCGAATTGCGTTCGCTGCACGATCTCGTTGCTGAGTTATGTGCCGAGCCTTTTGGGCTGAATGCGAATGGTTAAGGTAACGCACGCCATGATTTTGGCGGCTGGGCGTGGTGAGCGTATGCGACCGCTTACCGATGAAAAACCAAAGCCATTGCTAGCAGTGGCGGGCAAGCCGCTGATTGTTTGGCAATTGGAAAAACTCGCGGCGGCAGGTTTTACGCATGTGGTGATTAACCAAGGTTGGCTAGGCGAGCAGCTGCCAGTGGTATTGGGCGACGGCTCTCGCTGGGGGCTAAGCATTCAATACTCCGATGAGACTCATGTGCCCGGCGCCTTAGAAACCCTAGGTGGCATTATGCAAGCGCTGCCGTTGTTATCACCAAACGGGGA
>JAPPPA010000102.1 GCA_028817755.1 Gammaproteobacteria bacterium
TGCCCAACCTGCGGCAGCTGCTCAGGCATGTTCACCGCCAACAGCATGAACTGCCTAACCGAAGCCCTTGGCCTATCACTACCGGGCAACGGTTCTACATTGGCAACCCACGCTGATCGTGAAAACCTCTTCCTAGAAGCCGGTCGCAAAATCGTAGAAATCACCAAACGTTATTACGAAGAAGACGACGACAGCGTGCTACCACGCAACATCGCCACCTTCGAAGCGTTTGAAAACGCCATGAGCCTAGACATCGCCATGGGCGGCTCTACCAACACCATCTTGCACCTGCTCGCCGCAGCGCAAGAAGGCGGTGTTGACTTCACCATGAAAGACATCGACCGTCTTTCACGCCGCGTACCGTGCCTAAGCAAGGTTGCGCCAGCTACCCAGAAATACCATATGGAAGACGTACACCGTGCCGGTGGTGTATTCGGCATTCTGGCCGAGCTAAACCGTGGCGGCCTGCTGCACAACCAAATCCCAACCGTGCACAGCGCCACCATGCAAGAAGGCCTGGAAAAATGGGACATTGTTAATAACCAAAATGAAGACGTACTTAACTTCTTCAAAGCCGGCCCTGCCGGTATCCCAACTCAAACCGCCTTTAGCCAAAACACCCGCTGGCCAACGCTGGATGACGACCGCGAAAACGGCTGCATCCGCTCCGTAGAACACGCCTACTCTGCCGAAGGCGGCCTAGCCGTGCTCTACGGCAACATCGCCGAAGACGGCTGCGTAGTTAAAACCGCAGGCGTAGACGAAAGCATTTGGACATTCACCGGCACCGCCGTGGTATTCGAAAGCCAAGACGACGCCGTAGACGGCATTCTTAAAGACAAAGTAAAAGCAGGCGACGTAGTCGTTATCCGCTACGAAGGCCCACGCGGCGGCCCCGGCATGCAAGAAATGCTGTACCCAACCAGCTACCTCAAGTCGAAAGGCCTAGGCAAAGAATGCGCCCTACTCACTGACGGCCGCTTCTCAGGCGGCACCAGCGGACTATCCATCGGCCACGCCTCACCAGAAGCAGCCGGCGGCGGCGCGATTGGTCTAATAGAAAACGGTGACACCATCAAAATCGACATCCCCAATCGCACGATTGACGTAGACGTAGACGATGCCACCCTAGCTGAACGCCGCAAAGCCCAAGACGCCAAAGGCTGGAAACCCGCTGAAGACCGCCCGCGTAAAGTGACGCCTGCGCTGAAAGTGTTTGCCAAGATGGCGACTAGTGCGGATAAGGGTGCTGTTCGGGATTTGAAGCTGTTATGATTTCATAACATGAATTCATATTTCACCCAAGGACTTCGCGAATGCGATTAAAACGATTAACGTTAATACTGTGTGCAAGTATCGCCCTAGCTGGTTGCACATTCGCCGCATGGAACAAAGATTTCTCTACCCCCAAAGAAAAGCTAAGCGCTCCAAAGTTTCACCTTGTCAGCCTAGGCATGAACAAGGCAGAAGTAGCGTCTGTTTTAGGTCCTCCTGACCAAATAATTGGCGCTCGCAAAGACGGAAACGACATTATCGAGACGTGGGAATACATTCGCGTTGCGGCCGTAGTCGGGCCAGACCAAATAGCTGAGAGATACCAAGTTTTTTTCACCAACAACAAGTTAAGTGCTTACGATTCTTCTGGTGACTTTAAGCAACAAGTCAATGTCAGGTAAATGATTAATTAAACCAAAAAAACTGAAACAGTCGGCCCAAGCCAATGGAAAAATTCGAGAATAAAGACTGGCATCAATTATCCGTTGCCGAACAAAAGAAAGCAGACGCTTTATGTAACAATGGCAAACATGGGAGCCTTTACCAAGAAAAAGGGCCGGGCGGTGGAACTGGTGACTATATATGTCGAGATTGCGGTGTTCTAAAATCGGGCGCTGAATGGAGAAGGCAAGGCTTGTTATAAAACAAATTAATCATTAGGGTCAGAGTAAATTGATCCAAGAAGTCGGGCAAAAAATGGGGACAGACCACGTTTTAAAAGTTAAAGGGGGCAGAGCCCTTTAACCCATCTACTCAATCCCAGCCAACAACTCCCGAAAACGCTCCACCCGCCTCCGGTTAACACCAAAGTCGTAATAGCCAAGGCGTGAGGCTGAGCGTAAGTACAGCTCTTGCTTTGCAGCGTCTAACCGCAACTCAAAATCGTCGATAAAGAGCCCGGATAAAGTCTTAACTTCTGCTCGGATATAGTCACTCTGCTGCTCAATAATCTGAGTTCTATCCATTTGCGCCAAAGCCAAGCCAACTCGACGCCATATATTCACGGCATCACTGCCGACTGATATCGGCGCTACATAACTATCACCTGAGTATTCAGAAACCACACAGTTAGGCTTAGCCGGGCAAGGCGTTAAACCTTTGCCCACTTGTCTTTCCTGCGGTTTTACCTGTGCTGAAGCACATGAGCAAAGCACAACGGAAATAAAAACAGGCGCAAGCTTTATCAAACTAGTTTTCATTGAAACAGCCTAAAGGAACTGGAGGCGGAGTACTATCTAACGATGGACTACTCCCCAATACTCGAACAGGTTTATACGCTCTACTGGCTTATTCCGCTCTTTGTCGTTGCCGGTTTTCTAACGTCAGCTTGGTTTAAAGGCTGGCTTGGCGAAGCGCTAGTAAAACTAGCCGCTAAGCTCTGGTTGGATTCAGAGGTCTATCACCCGATACATAACGTCACCCTTCCTACTGATGACGGTAGCACCCAGATCGACCATATCTTTGTTTCGCGCTATGGCGTATTTGTGGTGGAAACCAAGAATATGAAAGGCTGGATTTTCGGCAGCGAGCGCCAAGCCAATTGGACGCAAAAGATTTATAAGAAAAGCTATAAATTCCAAAACCCGCTGCGCCAGAACTACAAGCACATTAAAACGCTTGAAGCCGCGTTGGATATTCCCGCAGAAGCCATTCACTCTGTTATTACGTTTGTTGGCGACAGCACCTTCAAAACCCAAATGCCCAGCAATGTGACACACGGCAGTGGATGCATTCGCTACATTAAGTCTTTCAAGGCACCGGCGCTAACAGGTGAGCAGATGGAAAGATCCATCGCCGCAATCGAGTCCGGACGCCTAACAGAATCTTCGAAAACCGACCGCAAACACGTGAAGAACCTGCGCCAGAGACACGCAAAAAATGATTAAACGAATTGCCATGTGGCGTTTAAACAATGCCAACGACGCAGCAGAAATGAGTGACAAATTGTTGAGCATGGAAAGCCGCGTGCCGTCGCTACAAAACATTGAAGTGGGCATTAATCAATCCACCTCAGATGCCGCCTTCGACATTGTATTTACTGGCTGCTTTGAAAGCTGGGAAGCGTTAGAGGCTTTCAACCAAGATCCATTTCATAAAAGCATTTCTGCATGGGTATCTGACGCCCGGAAAGTTCGACATGTTGTCGATTATGAAATCTAAGTTAGCGCGCTAGAACTGTCCTGCCGATGTCTCAACCAGTACTGGAATTTTGGTTTGAAGAACTCACACCCAAGCAATGGTGGGCGGTAAATAGCGAGTTTGATGCGGCGATTACCAAGCGCTTCTCGCCTTTATTACAACAAGCCATTGCTGGCGAGCTATGTAATTGGCGCGACACCGCACAGGGCCGTTTGGCAGAAATCATTCTGTTGGATCAGTTTTCTAGAAACATTTACCGCAACACGCCGGGCGCTTTTGCCCAAGACGCTTTGGCGGTAGCGCTCTCTCAAGAGGCCGTTAGCCGCGGCTGTTTAAGCGAGTTAAACGACACAGAACGCGCATTTATGCTGATGCCGTATATGCACAGCGAGTCGGCACTGATTCACCAACAAGCCGAGCCTCTATTTGCCAAGCATGCGCCGAATAATTTGGACTTTGAAATACGCCACAAAGCGATCATTGACCGCTTTGGGCGTTACCCGCATCGGAACGAAATTCTTGGTCGCGAATCGACAGCAGAAGAAATCGATTTTTTAAAACAGCCGGGCTCTAGCTTTTAATTTTGATGGCTTAGGCGATTGGCTGGCCTACTCCCAAAACTCTAATACCGATTTCACGCTGGCTTTCGTCGCGCGTTTTTTCTCATCTAACGCGAGCTTGGCGTCAGCAGGCGCAGCGCTAGGGCCAGCTTCGCCGCTAATTTCTAGGCGCACGTTTTCTTTGTAATAGGCCATTTCTACAGGCGATAACGGTACGCCTGTCCATGGGTCGTACTTAAACTCGCAGCTATGCTGCATTTCGCGCCCAAACATGATTTCTTTGACTTGCCCCTTACGAAAGCAAGGCGGCACGTGCAACGGCAGCTCTCCACTTAAGGTACTTGGCTCAATCATTTCTGGCCCGTAGCGCTCTAGGGTTTGTGTGTCGGCCAACATATAGGTTGGTAGGCGCTCTCCGCTTTCAGGATCGAAACGCAAACCTCCTACCCTAAATACAAAACACAGAGTTTCTTGGTTGACGCCTAGGGCTTTGTAGCGGTCGACCATTTCTTGTGAAAGGCTCATGCTGTAGCCGCCATCGCCATAGTAAAAACACTGGTTTGGAAATGGCTTAGGCTGCTCTGCGCCGAAACCTGACAATGCAATGCCCAGCTCTCTTAAGTCTTTTGCGGACGAAAACACCAGCGGGAATACGGTGCTGTCATCACTATTGCTACAGTTGATGTGACCTTCTGCAACAAAACCAAAGTCTCGCCATTGGCCCTGATATTCGCCTGCGATTAATGCGGCGGGGCCAGACATTCCCCAGTCCAAAGCTCGCTTATACACTTTAGTACCGTTGGGCAGTTTGCCGAGTAGCTTGCCGTCTGGCCCGTTGCGCACCTCTATGGCAGAAGCTTTAGGGTTAGCGGCAAGGCACATTTCTGCGGCCGCAGGCGCACTAAGAAATAGCGACGCTAAACTCACTGCCATTAGCAGTGTTTTGGTAAGCGAGTTATTCATAGCTATTTAATTCCTGTTCTATTTCTAGCATGAGCCGATGGCTAAGGCCTGCCTTACGTAAAGCGACAAAATCAGCTCGAATCATAGCGATCCAGTTTACGCGATTTGCTAGTGAAGCTAGAGGCTGACGATAGGCCTGTGCGGCCAGCTCTGTCTCCCCTAAAAACATAAGCGCATGAGCGCGGTTTACCGCATATAGCAATGTTTCCGGCGCTTTTGCGATAGCCGATTCTGCAGCCGCCAATGCCTGCTGATATTGGCGCTGAAAGAGTGCAAACCACGCCACGTTATTGTGTAAATCGGGCAGAAGCTGGCTGTTCGAATCGGCCTGAGCGATACGGGTAACCGCTTCTTCCGCTACCGCTAAAGCTTGCTCGCCTTGGCCAAGCTCTTGCGAGATAAGCGATACCTGCTGGAAGAGTTTAGCCAAGTTAGCGAGCCAGGCCGGAGGTTGCTGTTCATTTTCAATAATGATTTTCGCTAAATCTAAGGCCGCGCTAAACGCCACCAGCGAGTCTTCTGCCTTACCAGCACGATACGATGCATTACCCACTCGCTCGTGGCTAACCATCAGCGCTTGCTGCCAATCGATCCATTCGGAGTCGGAGGCCAGTAGTTGTTTAGAGATGGCTTGGTCAGCCCTGTAAAAACGTAGCGCCAAACTGGGCTCGTCTAGCGCCATTAAGGCGTTGCCAAGTTTGTGGTTGGCGGTAGCTAAATCTTGCTGCCATTGAGTGTTTGTAGGATTACTGTCGGCAAGCTTTTGAGCCAAAGCGAGGCTTTCTCTATAGGCACGGATAGATTGCTCTGGGCTTTCTTGAGCGATATGCAAATCACCCACATTTTCTAAGCTCACGGCTAGCTCGCGCTGAGCAATAGCCGAGTCAGGCTCTATCAATATTTGCTGACGACGTGTTGCCAACACCTCTAGGTGTAGCGCTAGCGCTTTTTCCAACGCGCCCTGTATAGACAATACGTTGGCGATATTTTCATTAGCGATGGCTAGATGGCGTTGCTGCAAATCTGAGGTTGGCAGGGTTTTCACAATGTCTAGGCCCTGCTTAAAGGACTGCATGGCATGAGGGGTTTGTTGCGCCTGCAATTGGGCGTCACCCAATCGGTCGTAAGCCAGAATTAAGGCTATTTGGCTGGCCTCTTCAACCGCCCCTGCTTTGCCGAGTTGTTGAAACACCCGCACAGAGGCCAGGGCGGTTTCTAGTGCGGCTTGTTGCTCGCCTTGCAGCCTTAAGGCATCCGACAGTTCTGCCAAAGCAAAGCCGCCGTTCATTAACAATTCTGGGCGGCTTTCTTCTATACCTGCTAGCTCGTCTACCAATTTTCTCGACTGGAAGAGGATGTCGATAATGAGTGAGCGCGGCACACCTTGGCGAGTCGCGTATTCACCAGCAATGTTAACCACAAGGTCTTTGGTGGCTTGGGTGGTTTTAATCAATACGCGTTCAACGCGCTCGCGCTCGGCTACCGCTTGCCGCCGATTAAATTCGGCCCATACGGCTAAGGTGCCTGCCAATACGGCTACAGTAATCGCACCTATTAACCAATAACGTTGGCGTTTACTTGCGGCCAAACGGCTCTGGCTAATAAAGCTGCGATGCAAGCTGGTTGGTGGCGGCGCCTTACTCGGTTGCTCGGCGATCCAATGTTCAGCTGCATTCAGTTCTTCACCACGCAAAGTTAGCGCTACCGGCTGCGACTGTTGTTGCCAGCGTTGGGCCAGTTCGCCTAAACGGGTATGTTCACGCACCCATTCGATATTGGTCTCTAAGGTTTGTAACAGCTGATCAAGCGCATGATCAAAGTTGTCTTCTTTTCTGGCAAAAATGTAGTTCAGCCGCGCGATGTTTTCCGGGGTTGCGGCCTCTTCAACATCTTGGTGCATGAGCGGGATAAGGCGCTTGTTTAACTTG
>JAPPPA010000293.1 GCA_028817755.1 Gammaproteobacteria bacterium
CGTCTACACCGGCACCCAGTGTGCCCGCAGAAAAACCAACCGCAAAATTACCCTGCTGCGCTGCAGCCGTTAGTGAAACCAAACCTAAAGAAAGTGACAGTAATGCTGTTTTTAAGAATTTCATTTTTACCCCTCGTACGCATAAAGTTCTTGTAGAACTTTAGACAAAAAAAACCGCCTTGTCGGCGGTTTTTTCATACGAGAAGTAATAAAGCTTAACGGCGTTTTTTCGCTAGCCCGTGTAACGGCCTTTCGTCTACCGCTAACGATGCTTCATGCACCACCTCAGACAGAGTTGGGTGCGCGTGCATAGTGCGAGCGATATCTTCACTACTGCCTTGGAATTCCATCACCGAAACAGATTCCTGAATCAGTTCAGAAGCGTTTGGACCAATGATATGTACACCAAGTACTTCGTCAGTTTCTTCGTGCGCAATAATCTTCACGGTGCCTTGTGCGGCTTCCATCGCTTTCGCTCGGCCGTTTGCCATAAAGGTGGCTGCGCCAACGCGATAAGGAATGGCTTCGTCTTTCACTTGCTGTTCGGTTTTACCCACCCACGCAATTTCTGGCCAGGTGTAAATCACCGATGGGATGGTGTCGTAATTTACATGACCGGCTTTACCTGCAATGATTTCAGCGACTTTAACGCCTTCTTCCATGCCTTTATGCGCCAACATTGGGCCTCGAACTACGTCACCAATCGCGTACACGCTTGGCAAGTTGGTGCGGTTTTCACCGTCAACGACTACAAAGCCACGCTCATCTAGCTCTAACTCAGCGGTGCCAACAAGGCCATCGGTATTCGGACGGCGACCAACGCAGACAATGAGCTTTTCTACGCGAATATGGTCAGCGCCGTCTTTGGTTTCAAAGTTAACGGCTACGTCTTTTTTGCCTGCTTTAGCACCGGTTACACGGGCGCCAAGCTTGATATCCATACCCTGCTTTTTAAAGGTGCGTTGGGCTTCACGTTGAATTTGGCTGTCGGCGATAAAGAGGAAGTCATCCATCGCTTCAATCACGGTTACCTCAGCACCTAGGCGGCGCCAAACTGAACCCAGCTCTAAACCAATTACGCCACCGCCGATAACGCCTAGAGTTTTAGGCACTTCATCAAACTGCAGCGCGCCTTCGTTATCAACAATGCGATTGCCATCCAACGGCGCAACTGGGATATCAACCGGCTTAGAGCCAGTAGCGACCACAATGTGCTTGCCTTCTAGCGTTTCAGAGCTGCCATCTACACCGCTAAACTCAATGCTGTTATTGGCATTCAGCTTGCCGGTGCCGTGGAAGAAGGCAATGTCGTTGCCTTTAAACAGCTGCAGTACGCCGCCAGTTAAATTCTTAACAATATCGTCTTTGCGCTTATGCATTTGCGCCACGTCAAAGTTAGCGCCTTCTACTGAAATACCGTGCTTTTGGTACTCGTGATGCAGCTTCTCCCAAGCCTCTGAAGACTCCAATAAGGCCTTAGACGGGATACAACCAACATTCACACAAGTACCGCCTAGCGACGGTTTGCCAGCGGCATTTTGCCAGGCATCAATACAGGCAGTTTTCATGCCTAATTGGGCGGCACGAATAGCACAAATATAGCCGGCGGGCCCACCGCCAATTACAACAACGTCAAACTGTTGGCTCATGTCTTTTTCCTATAGCTGCAACGTTACAGTTGCAGTAATAAACGGGCTGGGTCTTCCAGTGCTTCTTTCACCGTTTTCAAGAATTGCACTGAGTCTTTACCGTCAATAATGCGGTGATCATATGAGACCGCCAAATACATCATTGGTGCCGTTACCACTTCGCCATCGCGCACGATTGGGCGCTCGTTAATAGCGTGCATACCCAAAATAGCCGACTGCGGTGGATTAACAATTGGGGTACTCATCATGGAACCAAACACACCACCATTAGTGATGGAGAAGGTGCCACCGATTAGCTCTTCCATCTTGATTTTTCCGGTTTGCGCACGCTCACCGTAATCAGAAATGGTTTGTTCGATTTGACCGAAATTGAGCTCATCTGCATTCCGCAAAATAGGCACCACCAAACCATTATCGCTAGCCACGGCTACGCCAATATCAAAGTAGCTGTGGTAAACGATTTCATCGCCATCTACAGCGGCATTCATAATGGGGTAACGGCGCAAGCCTTCAACTACGGCTTTCACAAAGAAAGACATATAGCCCAAACGCGCGTCGTATTCCTTAGCGAATTGGTCTTTGTATTTCTCACGCAGGCGCTTCACTTCAGTCAAATCAACTTCATTGAAGGTCGTCAAAATCGCGGCGGTTTGCTGCGAATCCACCAAGCGCTCAGCAATGCGCTGGCGTACACGTGTCATTGGCACACGCTGCTCGCTGCGGCCTGCGCCTTGCGGGGTAGCAATTTCTGGCATTGCCACAGGCGGTGCAGCAGGTGCTGGCGTAGCTGGTGCAGCAGGCTGTGACGGCATGGCGGCAGCAGCTTTTTGGCGATCAGCAATATGCGCTTGCACGTCTGATTTCAGCAAGCGGCCATCTTTGCCGGTGCCTGCAATATCAGCCGCGTTAAGACCATTCTCGTCCAGCATGCGACGTACCGCTGGGCTAATTGCGGCGTTACTAGTGGCAGCTGCCACAGGCTCTGGCGTAGCCGCTGGCGCTGCCGGTTCTGCTGCTCCAGCGGTCATTAGGCCCAAGGTCATACCATTGGTTACTACTGCGCCTTCGCCTTGCTGAATGTCGGTTAACACACCATCCGCTGGTGCTGGTACTTCCAGTACAACCTTATCGGTTTCTAGGTCCAGTAGGTTTTCGTCACGACGTACCGTGTCGCCTACTTTTTTATGCCAGCCGGTAATGGTGGCGTCGGCAACTGACTCTGGTAACGAAGGTACTTTTACCTCTAGCGTTTCGGCAGTACTATCGGCAGCTTCGCTCGCGGCTGGTGCGGCAGCCGGCGCAGCGCCTTCTTGCACAAAGCCCAACACGTCACCGTTGGTCACGGTATCGCCTTCATTAAATTTAATTTCACCCAGTACACCATCTGACGGTGAAGGCACTTCTAATACAACTTTGTCTGTTTCCAGCTCTAGTAGTACTTCGTCGCGGGCCACCGCTTCGCCGGCCTTTTTGGTCCAGCGGGTAATGGTCGCGTCAGATACTGATTCAGGTAGTTGTGGTACTTGAATTTCGATACTCATTGCTTGCGTTCCTTACCCTTCTATTTGCTGTTAGACGCTAGACCAAGCGCGTCTTTTACCAGTTGTTCTTGTTCTAACACGTGCAGCTTGTGATAACCCGCCGCCGTAGATGCAGCACTTACACGCCCTGCGTAATCCAAGGTTTGTCCTTTAGTTAAGGCATTCGTTAAACGGTGGCGAATTTGATACCAAGCACCTTGGTTATGTGGCTCTTCTTGGCACCAAATCACTTCTTTAGCGTTTTTCCAGTGCCCAACCACCTTGGCATATTCGGCCGACGGGAACGGATAAAGCTGTTCTAAGCGAACGATAGCCACATCGTCGATGTTTTCTTCCCGACGTTTTTCCAAAATATCGAAATAAACCTTGCCGGAACAAACAACGACCCGTTTCACTTTTTTGGCGTCCAGTTCATCAATTTCTTGAATAACCGGCTGGAAGCGACCGCCCACTAAATCTTCTAATGAAGAGGTTGAAAGGCGGTGACGCAGCAATGACTTTGGCGTCATTACAATCAGCGGCTTACGGAAACTACGCGCCATTTGGCGGCGAATCATATGGAACTGCTGTGCCGGTGTTGATGGCACACACACCTGAATATTGTGTTCCGCACAAAGCTGTAGATAACGCTCTAGGCGAGCTGAGGAGTGCTCAGGCCCTTGCCCCTCGTAACCATGCGGTAAGAACATGGTTAGGCCACAAAGGCGGCCCCACTTAGCCTCACCAGCAGCGATAAATTGGTCGATTACTACCTGAGCGCCATTAGCGAAATCACCAAACTGCGCTTCCCAGATCACCATGGTTTCTGGTTCTGCGGTGGCGTAGCCGTATTCAAAACCCAGCACCGCTTCTTCAGATAGCAATGAGTCGATTACTACAAAGTCATCTTCGTCATGCACATTGCGAAGCGGAATAAGGTTGCTGCCGTCATTCTGGTTATGAAATACCGCATGGCGGTGGAAGAAGGTGCCGCGACCCGCATCCTGACCGCATAGGCGAATTTTATTGCCGCCATCAATCAAGCCAGCGTACGCCATGGTTTCGGCAAAGCCCCAATCAATAGGCATGCCGCCTGCGGCCATTTTCTTACGGTTAGCAACAATTTGCTTCACGCGCGAGTGCAGGCCAAAGCCTTCTGGCACTTGGGTAACAGTCTCGGCATAGCTGCGAATTTTATCCAGCGGCAAACCGGTATCAACATCTTCGTCCCAACCGGTTTTGTTGTACTTACTCCAGTCCACGGTGTGCTTGTTGCCCACCATGCCAAGTGTTTTCACGGCAATGTTTTGGCCTTTGTCCAAACCGTCACGGTACTCGGTAATCATCTGTGCATCATCGGCCGCGGTAATCACGCCCTCTTGCTGTAAGCGTTTACCGTACAAAGTACGTGTGGTGTCACGATCGCTGATGATCTTGTACATGCGCGGCTGGGTAGCACGCGGCTCGTCGGCCTCGTTATGGCCGTGGCGGCGATAACAAACCAAATCAATAAAGACATCTTTCTTAAACTCAGAACGGTAATCCATTGCAATTTGCGTCACACGCGCAACCGCCTCTGGGTCATCACCGTTTACGTGGAATACCGGGCAGCCTGCGAACTTGGCCACGTCTGAGCAGTACTCAGTAGAACGCACATCATCCGGGCGGCTAGTAGTAAAGCCAACCTGGTTATTAATGATGATGTGTAGCGTACCGCCCGTTTTGAAACCACGGACCTGCGAAAGCTGTAGTGTTTCAAACACCACACCCTGACCCGCAACAGCGGAGTCACCATGCACCACAATTGGCAAAATGGTTTTGCCTTCTCGGTCTTTGCGGCGGTCTTGGCGAGCGCGTACAGAACCTTCTACTACTGGGTTCACGATTTCTAAGTGCGACGGGTTAAACGCCAACACGAGGTGCATTTGTTGATCTTCAACCTGCACGTCAGTTGAGAAGCCCATGTGATATTTCACATCACCAGAGCCACCAATTTTCTCGTCTTTGTCGAGCTTGCCTTCAAACTCTTTAAAGAGCATGGCAGGTGATTTGCCCATCACATTGACCAGCACGTTTAAGCGGCCACGGTGAGCCATACCAATCACCACCTCTTCAACGTGATGACGGCCCGCTTGCGCAACGGCAGCATTCATTGCCGTAATAAAGCTTTCACCACCCTCAAGCGAGAAGCGTTTTTGACCAACGTATTTGGTATGGAGATATTTCTCGATACCCTCAGCTGCGGTTAAACCGCGTAGCAAGCTTTTACGCTGCTCTGTGGTGAAATGCTGGTTACCATGCTCACCTTCTAGGCGGCCTTGAATCCAACGCTTCTCACGTGTGTCGGTAATGTGCATGTACTCAGCACCAATGGTCTGAGTGTAAACACCGCGCACAAAATCAATAATGTCAGCCAGCCTCATCTGCGCGTCAGTCGCTAATGAGCCAGTGTTAAATTCAGTCTCTAAATCAGTGCTCGTTAAACCGTGGAATGCTGGATCCAAATCTGGAACCGGCGGACGGTCGCGAAAACCCAAAGGGTCAGTCAAAGCATTCTGGTGACCACGCACGCGGTAAGCGTTAATCAAACGCAACACCGATGCTTGTTTTTCAGCCGCTTCTGGGGCTAAGGCATGACTACCTTGGTAACCAGAGTGCAGTTTATTAATTGCCTGCTGGCGGAAGGTTTTCTGAATAGGGCCATGCGCGACATCGGCATGACCACCTTCTGCCTCACCCAACGCCTTAAAGTACTCTCGCCACTCGGCGGGTACGGCATCTGGGTTATGTAAATACTGTTCGTAAAACGCCTCAATATAGGGCGCATTGCCACCATAAAGGTGCGCAGTCTGTTGGCGACGCTGCAAGTCTTCTGACATTAACCTTTTCCTGTCAGTGTTTTTCTATGTGCTTTTCTCGCTTAATGAGAAAAGATCCCCCCAATGCAGGGAACGTTTCGTGCCCCTAAAGCAAATTCCAAGCCAAATCCTTTTGGGATCCGCAAGCCCCACATTCCTTGCAGGCATATTGCTCTTGGCAGTCTACTCTTGGTAGAGCCACATGCAAACACCTAATAAGTGAGATATTCAGCGGCCCCAAAACAACCTAGCGAAAAGCGACACAAGCTTTCGCAACCCAAGGGGTTTTCAAAAGAGGGGAGAACCTAAAAATGGTTCCTTAAAAAACATAGCGGGAGCACAGCGAAAACGGAATCAAGTTTGGCCTAAGGCACTAAACAGAATGCTCAGCCAGCCAGTCTTCCAAGCAGATAATGCCATTCGCATTGCCACGCCAGAGTCCACAATCCATAAATACTACGTTACCGACAATAGTCGGTTTATCTACCGGCGAATGCCCAACGAAAACCCAATCGACCCCTTCAACAGAGGGCAGGTCGTGCCCACTAAGACCGCTTCCGATACTAGCTTGCCACCGTGCTCGCGACCAAAGAGCACTCTGAATCGCATTTTGATCCTTAGCCGTTAGAGCTGCCGTGAACTCACTCCACGCGACACCTTCTGGCACATCCGCGTGGACAAAGCCAATTTTTCTTCCTGCCACCATTACTGTTCTGAAAGGTGGCAACGTTCCAAGCATCGAGGCTGTTAGCTGCCTCTCGGCGTTGTTCGAATTTAAAAACCAGTCACCGGCCACCTGCGACAACATTCGCTCATCACCA
>JAPPPA010000085.1 GCA_028817755.1 Gammaproteobacteria bacterium
CGGGAAACGCTCCCGGACCACCACCGCGACAATCAATAATCGCCACTTGGGCGAGGTTGTTGGTTGAGTTGCTCATGCCGCTGCGATAGGCATTAGCCAGCGCCGGTTGCACGGCTTCGATACGCTCTTCGGTAAATACCGTATCTACATCGATACCACCAATTTTCTCGTTTAGATCCAAAAATTGAGACGGCAAAATAACGTCTTCTTGCAGCGGTAACAGGCCGTATTGCACACCAACATTATCTACAGGGAAACCAGCGAAGCCACGCTGAAGGCTTGTTTCAACATCTCCCCAAACCGCTTCTGGGCGTGGGCCGAAGATATTGATAGCAGCATCCTGAATAGTGCAGCGCACACCGTCTGGGTTGTCTTCTGGATGATAAGCATCATCCGACGCATCGTTATTACAACCTTCTGTTGCGACCGCAACGCTAAATTGCGCGGTCTCACTCACTTGCGAATTCACCACTGCGGTATGGCCTTGAACTGCCGCCATTTGGTTTTCAGTCCAAGCAATACCGGCACCCCAGCGAGATGGCACGCCAAAGAAGTAATCAATGGTTTGGTGGTAATCCAAAAACTGAGTTGCGGTACTCCAGGTGTCTGGGAACGAGCAGGTTGGCAGTAAGCCTTGATACAAGCCGGGATAAGCATTCGCCATCCATTGCAAAGCCAAAGAACCGCCAGAACAGCCTGCGGCGATGGTGTAACGCAAATCACCGTACTGTTCGATGATGCGTTCTTTCACCATCACGATAGACTCAGCTTGTAGCGCCAAATTACAGTTGTGACCGGCGTTGTTTAACGCAGTAGAAGCAACAAGGTAGCCACGCCCTAAAGCCTCAGCATTGGTGCCATTGCTAGGGCTAACCTCTGGCGCACTACCCGAACCATAATCTGTGCCGCAGCTAGCGCCATGCGTTACCAGTAGTTTGCCGTTGTATTGCTCTTGCGGATTTGCCGGTGTCCAGTCTTCGTCTGGTTGAATCAATGCCGCAATAGCGTATTGGTCACGGTTCTGAAAACCTTTTTCAATACGCACAATAAATGGCACTTCCACGCCTTCGTCGGTCGTGGTGGTCGCTACGTCATTCGGCGGGTTTTCAGGATCATAAGCCTGAAATTGTTGCGAACTAGAAGACTGGTACATATAGGTGTATTCGGGCGGCTGGTTGCACGCGTCATCTTCTGCCGCACCGTTATTACAACGCCACGGTTCCAATTGAGGCCCACTAAATACGGGACCACCGTGCGGTGCATTAGTCACCGTGACAGCACTAACACCCGCATCAGAAATCGCGGCAATCACGTTTTCACCAAGCGCTAGTCCAGTCACCAAAGCACGGTAACCACCATCTACATACGGCTCGAACTGGCCCGAAATATCTACACCGTTAAGCGTAACGTTAGGTGAACCGGTGCTCTCAACATGCACCAACACGTCGCCACCGCTCACCAGGTCAGCGCGGTTAGAAACAATGCTTAGTGTCGCATCGCTGCCTTTAGAGGTACTTAAACCGGGCATGTCAGGGCTGCCGCCACCACAAGCGGTAAGCGCAGCGAATAGCCCGCCCATTGCCGCTATTTTTAGCAGCCTTACGTTGTTAAGCATGATTGTCTCCTCAGCTTTCAGCGTTATTTATGGTTTATTAACCATGCAGTATAGCTTGAAACTAATTTGCTTCGTAATTTTGCGTTTTGCGATAGCAACAGCCACGACTCGCCCTGACGAGTACGCCATACGAATGAATCATTTAGATAAACAGCGGGTTACGCTGAAACTAGGTAACCGGCAATGCTTTTAGCAGAAGCAACAGCGTTTTCTAACAGTGGAATACCGCGCCGCGAGTAGGAGCCACAGAACCAAATTTTGCGGTCTGTTTGCTGATGCAGTTTTTCTAAGCCTTTAATGGCTTGTAGCGAAGCTTGGGTCACGACTGGGCGGTCTACTGTGGCGTCTACCAAAATTTTGTCGGTAGCCGGTTCAACCAACGGATTCCAAGACTCGAAGATATTGGCTTGGCCTTCCAACTCGGGGTAAATACGATTGAGCCAGATGCTGGCCATTGGGCGTGGTTCAGTCGCTGAGAGCAAAAAATTCACCGGCGCCCATTCGCCTTTATTGTCTGGCGCTAAGGCTTCGTCTCGATGCACCACAATACGGCCAGACTCGTAACGAATTTGGCTGAGTGCGTCTTGTTCTTCTGCTGTCGGTTCAGCCAATAGTTCTAAGGCCTTATTGGCCTGCGTCGCAATTACGGCGTGATCAAATAATTCTGTCGCGCCATTCTGATCAGTAATTTCCACGCCATTTTCTGTGGCACGAATACCTTTTAACTTGGTGTTATAGCACACGTCTTTAGCGGCTTTGGCGAGTTTATCTGTGACCTCATACACACCATTCGTTAAGCGGTGCACGCTTGAGCTAATGAGATCACTGGCGAGGTACTCCAAAATAATACCGGCGGGATACGCAGCCACGCTATCGTAGTCACAAGTGCAAATACCGGCAAAGGCGGGATACAAAAATTGCTCGGCAAAACGTTGCGAATAGCCTTTACTCGCCAACCAGTCGGCCAGTGTTTTTTTATCGGCTTTTTCTGAGCGTTGCAGGTTACCGCCGTGACGTTTGGCGTCATTTAAGAAACGCAGCAACTCTGCGCCCAAACCAAGTGCTTGCGGCTTAAGCAAGCTCTTGCCCGCCAACATGGGCAAGCTATAAGGGCCGGCTCTTAGGTTGTTGTAACGAAAGTAGGTATCGCCATGCAGCTGGCTAAATGAAGCGGCGTAATTGACTGGCTCAAAGGGAATACCCGCTTCGGTATACAGCGCCGTGAGCGTTGGGTAGTAGCCCTCAAAAAACACGCGCATGGGCACGTTGATGTAGACGCTGCCCTTTGGGGTATCTACTTCTACCGAATGCGCGTCCATACCCACGCGGCTGCCACGCTCAAACAACGTGACCTCGTGTTTGTCTTGCAAATACCAGCAGGCAGATAGCCCCGCAATACCGCTACCAATAACGGCTACTTTCATTGCGCTGCACTTTTAAATGGATGGTGGGCTTTCATTACCATGAACAACATATTTACAAAAACAGCTGCGCCACCCAAAGCAGCAGCAACCAGAGCTGGCCAATCATGATGGTCAGCATAAAACGTTTATGCTCTGTTGTGTCTTCGGTTAAGCCAGAAAAACGAGCGCCGATAAACAAGAGGCTGGGCGGGCCTGCAATAAGCAGAGCCGTTGCAAACGCCGCCGTAGCTTCTAAAACAAAGAAAAGCACTAATGCAGACGCGAACGCTGAAAGCAGTACCGCCTGCCGTTTGGCTTTTATTACGCCGTACCGTACAGGGTACGTGCGTTTGCCACCGAGCTCGTCCGAATCGATATCGGGCAAGGCCGTGACAATATTAGAGGCAAAAAAGATGAGGAATACCGGCAACAAAAACAGCCAAGGGAAAGCCGCCAAGCTGCCTGTTTGCAAATAGAACGCACACAACGGCAAACCTACTCCACAACTTAAACCTTGATGCAGCTCGCCAAAGCCTCGATAAGACGACTTAACCGGCGGCAAGCTATATGACCAACTAGCGAACAGCCCCAAGACCACAAACAGTAGTAATAACGGGCGCCCATCCAACGCCGCCACGCAGGCTAAACCTAATGCGGCAATAGCAGGAATAAACGATGCACGATAAAGCTGCGTGCCGGTTAATTTTCCATCCGGAATTACGCGCGATCCGCCAGACAACCAATAGTTGTGATTCTGTCGGTCTAACTGCTCATCTGCGTAATCGTTCAAGTACAAAGTATGCACTTGAATAAACACCCCAAACAGTTGCGCGAAGACAAACCATTGCCAAGAAAAATGGCCGGCAACAGACAGCGCTAAGCCCTGCCCTAGCAGTAACGGAATCGCGATCATCCCGTGCCCAACAGGCCGTGCAGCTGTGAGCCAAGGTAACAAGTTAGCGAAGGCTGAAGGCAATGCGAGCACTCAAAAACTAGTTAAGCGTTTGGGCTTCTTCCCACGCTCGGCGCAGTACGAATTCGCGATCTAAGCGATACACAAACGGCAGGCTACCAATACCGTATCCGCCGTCTTCCGTAAGCTCTGCTTGCTGGTAGGTTTGCTCTAGAGTCCAGCCATTCGCTTTCACCGCTTTCACTACGCCACTGAGCTGTGTCAGAAAACTCTGAAACACACGAATGCCGTCGGCGTCGGACACAACGCCATGACCGGGAATCGCAATTTCAAATGGCTGATTTAACGTGTTTTCTAAGGTTTGTGGCCAGTTGGTAATCGACGCACCATGGTCGATATCAATATTCGGGTAACGCCGATTAAAGAATAAGTCGCCTAAGGCAATAATGCCTTGGTCCAACAGCACCACTACAAGGTCACCATCAGTATGACCGCGGCCGGGGTGCAGCAGCCGAATACGCTGATCACCGACTTTAATATCTTCTACGCCATCGACTAACTTATTCGGCAACAGCTCAGCCGCGTCGCCATCCCAGTAACCTTCAACGGGATCGCTGTGCTGGAGGTATTTGAGTGTATTACTGGTGGCGACAACATCCACTGCAGTATCAAAGGCTGGATTACCGTGGCTGTGGTCTCGGTGGAAGTGAGTGTTAATAATCATCACCACCGGCTCGCCAGTGATTTCTTGGGCTTTGTCTTTCAACAAGCGGCCCTGCATTTTGAAGGTGAGCGAGTCCACCATCACCGCACCGGCACCGGTTTTTAGCAATGTCACATTACCGCCAAAACCGTGTAACACCCAAGCACGCTCGGTAAGTTGTGCCACTTCAATAGTGCTGAGCCGTTTGTAAACGTAACCACCAAACGCCACACCTAGGACGGCGATAACGACCAACGCTCTAACTAGCCATTTCATGCGGGCTTCCTCTCAGCACATTGCAATACTGAGAGGAAGATTACTATTTCCTTCGCGCCCGCGAGTGTTATTTCTAACGCTCGCTAGAAAAGATTGGTTACTGGCAGAGATGCACCATCACGCTGTCAGCATTCCACGCACCCACTTGGGCTTGATTGGTGACCGTTGTGGTTTCAGATTTGTAATCTGCCGCCGCTGAGCCGGTGCCGGTTGCGCCGTGGGCGGGTGCATCTAAATCACCTTTGTAGTCGCCTTTTAAATTCAACTCAGAACGTGAATTACCGGTTGAGGTGCGATGGGCTTGAATCGTTTTAGCGATTGCCACATGGCCGCCCGTAACTCCTGTTAATTGCGACGCTAAGCCCGCGCTATTTTTACCGCCACTAACCGACGCGCCATAGTCGCTACAGCAATCACAGCGCCCCTGCCCCATGGCGCGAATAGACGAATGTAGGTCGTCTTTCACACTAAACGACATGATTTTGCAGGCGGTTCCAACCTTGGTGCAGTCCACTGCCTGACGATATGAGCCGCCACGAACCCAGTTGCCATAGCCAAACCAAGCATCGCTACATACCTGGCTGGTAGAAGGTTTCTTGGTATCGGTGTTGTATAGGTCTCGGCAAATCGTTGTGCTGATAGGAATTGGCTCGTTAACGAGCGGGGTTTTGGTATCGAAAGTCCCAGACTTTAGGTCATAACCACCCAGCTGATTATCCGGCATGGCGGCCATAATAATTGCTGCGGCCGTAGCCACTGGGCCCATGCAATTGGGGAACAGCTCGTTCACAGGCTCGTCGGTGAGAAATTCACCTACCGCCGGTAATGCTGGGTCTAGCAGAGCAATATTGCAGCTGCCGTCAGGTTGGTCATATCGGGCTAAGTACGCGTCGTAACTCAACTCAAATTCACCAATCACACCACTCACCGCAATCACGACGAATTCACTCAACAGTGACGCTTCAGCGCCGGGCCAAGCGCTATTAGAAAAGAATTGCCCTGGCACAAAGTTCAATTCGGCTTCTCGGTCTCGATCGCGATCCAAAAACCAATAGCCCTCGCCATTAGGACGACGCCCCTCACTAATACGCTGATAGTTTTCTTCTGCACTGAGTAAGCCACTCACGGCTTGCCCAACCAGTTTGATATTGAACTCAGGCGGCGCTAGTTCATTCAGGTTTGAATAAGCCTGCGCCACAATCGCACCAATTTGGGCTTGCTCAACTTCAGGATTTACCGCAGAAGGATTGTCTGCTGGTTGCTCTGGTTGTGGAGGTGTTGAATTGCCGCCACCAGTTGCCGCCGGGTCTGGGCAGCCCACAAGTAACAGTGATAAGACTGAAAAAATACCGAATACAACGGCGCGCGAAATAGAAGGCTTCATCGGCTTCTCCCCAAGGCATTGTGTAGGCGTGCACGCCTGAGTCTAGGTCAGCATATGGGGCTGTCAATGAAACTTGACGAAGTTTGTCGGCTTGAAAATTTAATTTAATTCAGCAACTTACGCATGTCTACTGACTACTCAAGAGACTAACCGCCTTGGTTTTACAGTGGTCATGCCATGCTTGAATACGTAAGCTAGGCTTCAGCCTAATTAGAAAATAAGAGCACTTAATATGAATATCGCTGCAGACATCATTGTTGGCCTAGTGGCCGCCTTACACATCTATTTTCTCGTGCTCGAAATGTTTCTATGGGACAAACCCATCGGTCTTAAAGCGTTTGGGCAAACGCTTGAACAAGCTACCGCCTCTAAGGTGCTAGCGGCTAACCAAGGCTTGTATAACGGTTTTCTTGCCGCTGGCTTAATTTGGGGACTAACCCTAGGCGCTGAAGGCTTAGCCATTAAAACCTTCTTCCTCGCCTGCGTGGTAGTTGCTGGCATGTATGGCGCTGCGACCGCCAACAAGAAGATTCTCTATATTCAGGC
>JAPPPA010000021.1 GCA_028817755.1 Gammaproteobacteria bacterium
TGTTATTAGTGTCAAAGTGGTACGGCTTGGAGAAGTTGGCTGATCGAGCTTCTAAAACGAGTATGCAAGTAGAACAGAGGGATGACATCGTGAAAACTCTTTTACGAGAATACTCGGTTACGCAAGCCCCACTTGGGTTTGGTATTGGCGCCTTCGAGGCAATATACCCCCGTTTAGAGGGGCAATATAACCGTGGCCGTTACGTGCGGGCTCACTCAGATGTCGTTGAGGCATTTGTATCGATGGGATTGTTAACCCTTCCTATAGTTGTATTTGGGATGTGGGCCTTTGTCGCCAATGGTGTTCAAGGGGCGCTGTTAGCCGCAGCAATTTTTCCGCATGTGCTGGTGGATTTTGCTGCCTCTCATTGGTTGATATGGATGGTGATTATTCTGCTACTGCCGACGCTGGGGAGTGGTTTTAAAGACCGACAAGTTGATTCAAATGCCGATCATCAAATGGCTGGCCCAAATAAAGTTGAAAAATGATGAAGTTAGAAGAAGTCAAGTTAGCAATTGTGGGGCTGGGTTATGTGGGATTGCCGCTTGCGGTGGAGTTTGGCAAGAAGAGGCCAGTTGTAGGGTTTGATATAAACCAGAAGCGGGTGGAGGAGTTGCAGTCTGGGAAAGACTCAACACTTGAGGTTGAACCGGAGGAGCTGCTTTCGGCGAACGGCCTTCATTTTGTTGGTTCAGCAAATGAGCTAGCGGGATGTAACTGTTATATCGTCACTGTGCCTACGCCAATTGACAGTGCTAAAAAGCCAGATTTGCGGCCACTAATTAGCGCGTCAACAATGCTTGGCGGCTTCCTTAAAAAGGGGGATGTAGTAATTTATGAAAGCACGGTTTACCCTGGTGCGACTGAAGAGGAGTGTGTGCCGGTTCTAGAGGGGACGTCTGGGCTAACGTTTAATGTTGATTTTTACGTCGGATACAGTCCTGAGCGTATTAATCCCGGTGATAAGGCTCATCGCTTGCCTGCCATCAAAAAGGTCACTTCAGGGTCGGTGCCAGAAATAGCGAGCTTGGTTGATGACTTGTATCAAGAGATAATCTCTGCGGGCACTTACAAAGCGAGCAGTATTAAAGTGGCGGAGGCGGCAAAAGTCATTGAAAACACGCAGCGGGACTTGAACATTGCGCTGATTAATGAGCTTGCCATCATATTTTCCAAATTGGAAATCAATACCAATGAGGTGTTGGACGCAGCGGGGACAAAGTGGAACTTTTTACCATTTCGCCCCGGTTTGGTTGGTGGTCACTGCATTGGCGTGGACCCCTATTACTTAACCCATAAAGCCGAATCTGTTGGCTACCAGCCAGACGTAATTCTCGCAGGCCGTCGTATTAACGACGGCATGGGCAAATATGTTGCAACGGAAACTATTAAAGCAATGTTGAAAGCTGGAGTGACACCAGTAGACGAGACGATTTTAGTGATGGGGATCACATTCAAGGAAAACTGTCCTGACCTTAGAAATACAAAAGTCACGGATGTAATTGATGAGATGCAGCAATTCGGCGCGAACGTAGAAGTATACGATCCTTGGGTGAGCAAAGAGTCGTTGTCGCAGTTAGGCGTCCCAGTGGTTAACAGTCTGTCGTCAGGTAAGTACGGCGCTATTGTTATTGCGGTCGCGCATTCGCAGTTCAAAGAATTACCTAGCGCAAAGGTTCGCGCTTTGTGTAAGCCGAACGGCATAGTCTACGATTTGAAAAATGTATTGCCAGCGGGCGAAGCTGATATGAGTCTTTAAGGATGACTTTAACCAAATATGAAAGAGTTCAAGAAGAGCTGAAAATCACGCCCAGAAAATGGCTCGTAACTGGAGTTGCAGGGTTTATTGGCTCCAACCTATTAGAAAAGCTCCTGCGGCTGGACCAAACAGTAGTTGGGCTAGATAATTTCTCTACCGGCTACCACCATAACCTCGCTGAAGTACAGGCTGCAGTTTCAACAACACAGTGGGAGAAGTTTCGGTTTATCGAGGGGGATATTCGCGACCTCGACAGATGTCATGAGGCCGTAACAGGCGTCGATTATGTCCTTCATCAAGCTGCGTTGGGCAGTGTCCCAAGATCCATAGAGGCGCCATTGGTAACAAACGACGTAAATGTTAATGGGTTTCTAAATATGATGGTTGCATCCCGTGATGCGGGGGTTAAACGGTTTGTGTATGCCGCGTCTAGTTCCACATATGGTGATCATCAGAGCCTGCCAAAGGTAGAAGAAGTAATCGGAAGTCCGTTGTCACCCTATGCGGCTACAAAGTATTTTAATGAAGTGTATGCCGATGTCTTTCATAAGGTTTATCAATTAAATACCATTGGCTTGCGTTATTTTAATGTATTTGGACAAAGGCAGGATCCCGAAGGAGCATATGCCGCAGTGATTCCAAGATGGATCGCGGCAATGATCAGAAATGAAAAAATTGTCATAAATGGAGATGGTAAAACAAGCAGGGACTTTTGCTTTGTAGACAACGTGGTACAGGCCAATTTGTTGGCCGCTATGAGCGGGGATTCTACTGCAAACGAAATCTATAACGTCGCAGTAGGAGAGCAAACAACGTTGAACGAATTATTTTTCTCCTTAGCTAATGCGTATGCCGACACTGCAGGGTCATACGAGCGCAGTCCAACATATGGTCCCGCGCGAGCAGGGGATGTGAGGCACTCAATGGCGTCAGTTGCTAAAATCATGCGGAAACTAGCTTATAGCCCGGAAGTCAGGGTTAAAGATGGAATATATAAAAGCCTTGAGTGGTACCTGGCCTATTTGAATCGTTCAGGCTGTAGCTCCGCCACCAATTCGTCTGAGCGTCGGGAGGCGCCATGATATCGCCTGTTCGTAAAACGGGAGATTTCCTTACTTTTGGTTCCCCGCTGATTGAAGAAGCGGAAATCCAGGAAGTGGTGGCGTGCTTGCGAAGTGGTTGGGTCGGTACGGGTTCTAGGGTTGCCCAGTTTGAGGAGGATTTTGCAAAACTCAAAGGAATGGATTCAGCTGTGGCGGTAAATTCCTGTACCGCGGCGCTTCACCTCAGCTTGCTTGCTTCCGGTATTGGGCCGGGTGACGAAGTCATCACTACACCAATGACCTTTTGTGCGACCGTGAATGCCATTCTCCATGCTGGGGCAACTCCGGTGTTGGCCGATGTCGACCAGAGAACCATGAATATCGATCCTGTAGAGATCGAACGCCGTATTACGAAGCGCACCAAAGCTATTCTCCCCGTTCATTTTGCTGGTCGGCCATGCGATATGGACGCCATTTTGGATATTGCGCGGGTACATAGTCTTAAAGTGATTGAAGACTGCGCCCATGCCATCGAAACTGAATACAAGGGCCGTAAGGCTGGCACTTTTGGAGACTTTGCTTGCTTTAGTTTTTACTCTACAAAAAATATAGTAACCGGAGAGGGGGGGATGATTCTCGCCAAGCGGGCAGAAGATATTAACCGTGTAAAGGTGTTGGGTTTGCACGGAATGAGCAAGGACGCATGGAAGCGTTATGGTGACGAAGGCTTTGAGCACTATCAGGTGGTGGAATGCGGATTTAAATACAACATGATGGATTTGCAGGCTGCTTTGGGTGTCCACCAGCTCAGACGAGTAGATGCATATTGGGACAACCGAGAGTCTGTGTGGAAGCGATATATGCATGGTTTAAAAGGGTTGCCGATTGAGTTGCCCAGCGCAATTGAAGCGCACACTCGCCATGGTTATCATTTGTTTACGATTTTGGTGAGCGAGGAAGAGGCTGGCATATCGCGTGACGAGTTTTTAAACCGCATGACGTATCATGGCATTGGGGTAGGAGTGCATTACCTCAGCCTGCCAGAGCACCCGTATTATCAGCAGGCCCTAGGATGGCGCTCTGACGATTGCCCTAAGGCGATGGCAATTGGGAGACAGACGGTAAGCTTGCCAATTTCTGCAAAGCTTACTGAACGCGATGTCGAAGATGTTATCCGAGCTGTTCATGGAGCGTTAGGGTACGAATGAATGTGACCATATCTAGGGTTGGCACTCCATCTCCCGAAGAGTGGGATCAAGCGTGGGCAGAGTGCCCGTACGCCACGTATTTTCATAGTCGAGAATGGCTGGAAATTTGGTCGCAAAATTATCTCAGGTGTTCCCCTGCCCCTATATTCTGCGAGTTATCCACAGGGGTTCGGGTCGTTTTTCCGCTGATAAAAGAAATTTTTTTTAAAGGCTTGGCAAGTAAGTACATTTCGTCGCCTGCCGGCACATTTGGAGGGTGGCTCGCAGTTAGGCATTTAACCTCGTTGGAGCAGGCGTGCGTATTTGACTATGTATTCCGAAAATACCCTAACCTTCACTGGCGGCTGAACCCATACGAGCCGCTGGCCGAAAATATTGCTCTTTCGGTCGTTACCAAGGATGAAACGCACTCGCTCGATGTTTCGGTAGGGTTCGATGAAATATACAGGCGGTGGTCGCAGGGGAATGCATCCGCAGCGCGAAAAGTACGCAAAGCTCGAAAATCAGGTGTAACAATTAGGCTTGCGGAGACAGCAAATGATTGGGCCGCATATTACCAAACGTATATTGACTCTTATACGCGTTGGGGAGATAAGGCCTCGGGGTTTTACGATTGGCAATTTTTTGAAACACTTTTTAAAAAGCAGTCCTCAAATACAAAACTATGGTTGGCCTTGTATCAGGGCGATGTTATTGCGGGTGCATTGTGTTTCTACTCTCAAACAAATGTAGTCTATTGGCATGGGGCAGCACTGTCGTCTTATTTTCCACTCCGCCCGGTAAACCTATTGATGTATGAAGCAATAAGAGATGCAGCTGAAAACGGGTATGAGTGGTTTGATTTCAATCCCAGTGGCGGGCACGAAGGTGTAAAGCATTTTAAAAAGAGCTTCGGGGCAGAGGCGCTTTCGTCGAATGTAATACGTAGAGTTTCACTTCCCATAAAAGCTTTTCAGGCTTTCGGTTCAATTATTAAGTGTATTTTTTGATGTTAGCTTCATTTTTTAGAACATTACGCGTGCTGCACAAAGCGCGAAAAATGTTCCCATGTTCTACGATCGAACATGGCTGCGTGCTAAAGGGGCCGCTAAATAATTTGTCTCTCGAAGGGGCTGTTCAAATTCAGTCGGGAACAGTTATCCACCTCGGTGGAATGGCGTGGTGTGAGAACAAAGGCAGTGTAACTATCGCTAATGGGGCGGTTGTCTCGCCAAATTGCGTTATCTACGGCGCTGGTTCTGGAGGAATTCAGATAGGCGAAAATTTTGATTGTGGCCCAGGAGTTGGAATTTTTGCAAGCAGCATCGATTACGTCAAGGGCCCTCATAGCCATATTTTTGCCCCGATTGTAATTGGAAATAATGTAATGATCAGTGCCAACTCTGTGGTTGGACCAGGTGTAACCATTGGGGATGACACCATTATCGCAGCATGTTCGGTTGTTACTAGCGATGTGCCGTCGGGCGTAATAGCTGGCGGTACGCCTGCCCGGGTAATTCGAAAAATCAAAGATTGATAGGTGTGTTTGGTGTAAGCCACTCCACCCCGCAAAATCTATTAGTTCAGTGGATTGTACAAAAATACCTGCAAAAGTTTGTTGCGGATTTTTTCAGGCCGGCTTATTGACTCGGGGGGGGGCAAGCCCTGTGTAGATTTAGTAGAGCCTCATAGGTGAGCACGTCGGTGTTGATCACCAAGAGTCATTTTCACAGCAATAAGAATGTTGACTTGGCTTTGGTTGGGCAAGGTGTGTTCTATGTGCTGGATAAGCTGGCTCGCACAGAACAATGGACATGGATGTACATGGTGGTTCCAAGGAAGGGAGTTTAATCTGGGTAATCAGTTAGTTCCTGCACTAGAATTTGCTGTTAAATTTTTGTTATTTAAGGTTTGTGTATGGAACTAAATGAATTGAAAGTTTGGATGAAAGCCAGAATTTTAGAAGATACAAAGTCTAATTTTGATAGATTTCCAGATAGTGATCTCATAGATACGGTGACATCCAATTGGTTTGATGATGATAAGAATTACGATGGACGTTGGTCAGTCATTAACGCTTTTATGCCGGAAGTTGGCAAAGTTCTTGATATGGCAGCTGGTTACGGTACGTTTGTATTGTATGGGCTGAAAAAGGGTTATGATGTCTGGGGCGTCGAGCCTGACGCTTTGAAGCTGTCTTACTTCAAACAGAAGGTGGATTTGTCTAACTATCCCTCAGAGTATAAAAATAGGGTATTAGAGTCGGTCGGAGAAAGCCTGCCGTTCGAAGATGAATCCTTTGACGTGGTCTCTTCTTACCAGACTATAGAACATGTTCAGGATGTAGAGGCATGTCTAAATGAAATGTTGCGTGTCCTTAAGGTGGGGGGTGTTCTATATTTAAGGGCGCCAGATTATTCATCATTTTATGAGCCTCATTACCGCATTCCATTTTTACCTAGAATGAATAAAAAGCTGGCGCGCCTATACTTGCGGGTAATCAACCGGCCTGTCGCTGGCCTCAATGGGCTGCAGTGGGTGACGCGAAAGCAAGTGATCGGCATGATAAATAGGAGCAAATATTCGACAGAAATTAGGGAGACCGAAGGCTTTTATTTGGAAGAACGTAGGGCGAAGGTGAGAAAAAGGCTTTCACCTTTGAGGCTTCCTCCATTTGTGATAGATGCATTGTTAGCGTTGCGGAAATTAGCTAGAGCAATGGCTACGGTTGGGAGGTCTGCAACGAACATGGATCTTTGGATTATTAAGGTAAAGACATGACAATTATGCGGATGTTGGTACGGCACCGGAGCCTATGAGGTCGTTGTCTGGTGC
>JAPPPA010000065.1 GCA_028817755.1 Gammaproteobacteria bacterium
CCCTGAGGCGAGCAACGAAAAACCTAAACCGTTGCCAGTCAGCGTACTGATAGCCGAGCCGAACACCGTGACGCCAGTCACCACGCTTTACGGCCAAGTCACTAGCCCCAGCTTTGCCACACTGGTTTCCAGCGTTACCGCCAACGTGCTGCAAGTGCCTGTACTCCCTGGCCAACGAGTAGAAGCCGGCGACTTGCTGGTGCAGCTGGATGACGCCGAAGCCCGTTTAGCTTTCGCACAGGCAGAATCTCGCGCCTTAGACGCCTCGGCTCAATACCAATTAGAACAGCAACGTCAAAAGTCTGACCGCTCACAGCTCAAGCGTGAGAAAGAATTAACCGAACTCGCTAAAAAGTCGTTTGAGCGCAGCAGCAACCTGTTCCAAAAAGGACTGATTTCGCAGTCCCAGTTCGACACAGCCAAAGACCAATATTCGCGCCAAGCATCCGCGTTAGAAAATAGAGAACTCTCTATTCGCCAGCACAAAGCCCGTTTACAGGCACTACAAGCTGCCGAAAAAAGTGCACAAACTGCCGTGGCTCAAGCCAAACTCGATTTAAGCCGCACCACCGTCACCGCGCCCTTTAGCGGCCGCATTGTCGATGTACCCGTTGCTGTAGGCGACCGCGTACGCAATGCGCAAACGCTCGCCACCTTATTCAATCCAGAAGCTTTGGAAGTAAAGGCGCTTATCCCTAATCGTTATCTGCTCAGCGTGCGCCAGGCCTTGGCCGCGAATGAAACACCCATCGCCCATTTACAAGCCAGCGGCTTAGACAGCATTGCGGTACCGCTAAAACGCTTAGCCGGTGCTGTGCGCGCAGGTGGCGGCGGCGTTGAAGCTTATTTTCAATTACCGCCAGATAGCGCCCTAGAGCTAAACCGCAATGTCGCCTTGTTACTCGAGCTACCCGCTCAAGACAACGCCATTGCCGTACCCAATCAAGCCGTATTCGGCCTAAACGCGGTATTTGCGATCGACAGCGACAACCGCCTGCAACGTATTGAAGTTGAACAACTCGGCGACGCTTTAAGCGAAGGCGGTGACAAACAAGTTGTGATTCGCAGCGATCAAATCAGCAGCGGCAGCCGCATTCTGGCTACACAACTGCCCACCGCGATTACCGGCTTAACGGTAACTCCACTCCAGAAAAAGCAGTAAGCCGTCGTGAGCTTTACCCATAAACAAGACCTGATTGGCCAGTTTGCGCAGCACAAAGTAGCCGCCAACCTGTTGATGATCATCATGCTGATGTCCGGCGGCTGGGCCTTGTTTAAGTTGCATACGCAATTCTTCCCCACCTTCGGCATCGACTATATCAGCGTGACCGTACCGTGGCGCGGCGCCAGCGCAGAAGATGTCGAAGAGGCCGTCATCAATGTGATGGAGGATCGCTTTCGCACCTTAGATAGCGTTAAGAGCATTACATCCACTGCCAAAGAAGGCATCGGTTTTATCTTTATAGAGCTAGACGAAGGCACCGACAAAGGCCCCGCGCTCGATCAAGTTCAACAAGAAATAAAACTGATCAGAAACCTGCCGGAAAGCGCAGAAGAGCCACAGATTAGCCTGCTCGAACACTCAGAGATGATTGGGCGCGCGGTGTTATCAGGCCCCGTCACGCTAGAAGAGTTACGACCGCTAGCAAAACTGTATGAAGACGCACTACTGGCAGCGGGCATTAATCAGGTTGAAATCTACGGTTTACCTGAGGAAGAAATCGCCATCCAAATTCCGCAGGCAAACCTGCATGAGCTGGGTTTAAGCATTGAACAGGCTGCACAACTCATTACCGCCGGCAGCCAAGATTTACCAGCCGGCTCTATCGGCAAAGACGAAGCCACCCGGCAATTACGCGCCACCGAAAAACGCCGCAACGCCTTAGAGTTTGCCCAACTGCCATTACTCACCGATGCTCAAGGCCGCTTAATCACGGTTGGCGACGTTGCCACGGTAGAGCGCCGTGAGCGCCCGGGCAGCATTTTGATGTGGCATAACGGCAACCCGGCCGTAGAGCTAGTGCTACAACGCAAGAAAGACCAAGACTCTTTAAAAATGGCCGGCATCATGCGCGACTGGCATGCAGAAGCCGCCGCCAAATTGCCAGACAATCTCCACCTTCAGCTTTACGACGAGCAATGGAAACCGCTGCAAGAACGCATTTCCATGCTGCTGAAAAACGGTATCAGCGGCCTGCTGCTGATTATCGTGATCTTGTATATCTTCTTAAATGGTCGCGTCGCGTTTTGGGTCACCGTAGGCATCCCAACATCATTTATGGCGACCTTAGCCGTACTCTACGCCATGGGTGGCACCATTAATATGATCTCGCTATTCGCGATGATTATGGCGCTCGGCATTATTGTGGATGACGCCATCGTAGTTGGCGAAGACGCGCTGGCGCACTACCAAATGGGCGAACCGGCATTGCAAGCCTCAGAGGGCGGTGCACGGCGAATGTTTTGGCCGGTGATGTCCAGCTCCATGACCACCATTGCTGCTTTTCTACCGCTGATGCTGATTGGCGATTACATTGGCGACATTCTGTTTGCCATACCGCTGGTGGTGATCTGTGTAATTTTGGCGTCACTGGTGGAATCGTTTTTGGTGCTTCCGGGTCATCTACGCCACACCTTCGTCAAAATCGAAAAAGACCAAACACCAGCATGGCGCCAGAAGTTTGTCGCCGGTTTCGATCGCTTCCGTAACGGCCCGTTTCGCCGCTTTGTAGAAACCGCAATTAATGCACGTTGGATTACGCTATCGCTGGTACTCGGCGCCATGATTCTCGCCATCGGCCTGCTGGGCGGCGGCAAAGTGAAGTTCACCTTCTTCCCTACCCCTGAAGTCCCAGTAATCGTCGGAAATGTCGGTTTTGTTGCGGGCACACCAGTAGAAGACATTGATGCCTTCCTCGCGCATGCCGAAGAAAAGCTGTGGGAAACAGACGCTTCACTCGGGCCGGGCTTAGTCACCATCGCCATTACCCGACGCGGACTCAACGTAAACCCCGGCAATAACTTCACCCGCACCGGCGAGCAGTTCGCTTTGTTCCAAGTGGAATTACTGCAGCCGGACGAACGCGAAATACGCAACGAACAATTCATTGCTGAATGGAAAAGCCGAGTTGAACAAGTACCGGGGCTAGAACAGTTTGGCTTGTTTAGCCCAACCGCTGGCCCACCCGGCCGTGACTTGCAAATCCGCCTTGCGGGCTCAGATGCACATGCACTCAAACGCGCCGCCACCGCGCTAACGGCCAAGCTAGTCACAATTCCCGGCGTTTACGGCATTGATGACAACACACCTTGGGGCCAAGAGCAGTTGATCTATTCGCTGACGCCTGAAGCCGAAAGTCTAGGCTTTAGCGTGACCTCTTTAGGCCAACAGCTCCGCAACAACTTCGACGGTCGCTTGACGCAAATTTTCCAAGACAATGGCGACGAAGTAGAAGTCCGCGTGATGTTGCCAGACGCCGAACGCAACAGCTTGTTTGGCTTTGACGCGCTGCCACTGCAAACACCCAACGGTGGCAGCACGGTGCTTGGCAATATGGTCAACTTTGAATCACAGCGCGGCCTAGAACGCTTGCGCCACCGCGATGGCAAACTTGCGATTACCGTATCCGCGGATGTAAACGTCAACGCCGCCAACACAGAGGAAGTACGCAAAGCCGTTGCCGAAACACTATTCCCAGAAATAGAAGCCGAATTTAACGTCGAGGCCAGCTATGTTGGCGCGGCACAAGACCAAGCCGAAACACTGGCAGAAATGACCGTTGGCTTAGTCTATGCCGTAGTCCTGATTTACTTGGTACTAGCGTGGGTATTCGGCTCTTGGGGCTGGCCACTCATGGTCATGGCGATTATCCCATTCGGCCTAGTCGGTGCCTTAGCTGGGCACTACGTGCTTGGCATTGATATGACCATGTTGTCGCTGTTCGGCCTCTTTGGCCTCTCAGGCATCGTGGTGAATGACTCGATTATTTTGGTGGTGTTCTATAAAGAACTGCGCCAACGCGGGCGCTCCATTAGAGAAGCATTATTAGACGCATCAGTCGCTCGCCTACGCGCAGTAATTCTTACTTCGGCCACCACCATTGCTGGCCTTACGCCGCTAATGTTCGAAACCTCATTACAAGCCAGCTTCTTGATTCCAATGGCGGCATCCATCACCTTCGGCCTAGCCTTCGCGACCATTTTGGTGCTCGTGCTGGTGCCATGCTTACTCAGCATTTATGAAGATTTGATGGAATGGCTAGGGCTACAAAGTGCCACCCATGATGAGTCGCCAGTCGGCTCAGCTATTGAAACCGACTTAGCGCAATAGGAAGTTTTAAGGGGCGCTAGGCGCCGGGATCTCAAGCTGTTTTAGCAGGTTCAAGCTCAGCGCACGACCAAGCTCTGGTAACAGTTTGTCTTTACGAAATTGCGCCAGAGCTTGTCCGGTTTTTCCACCCCAAGCGCCATCGGCCTCACCGGCTTCATAACCACGCTCATTCAGCGCTCTCTGCAAGGTTTTAATCAAGGCCGTGCTCACGGCTTCAGCACACACCACTTCTCGCCAACTTAACGAGGCTGGGCGAGTCAGCTGTTTTACTGTAACGGTCTTAAACTCCGGCAATTGCACCTCGCGCCGGTAACTCGCAGGCACCTGAAGTCGTGCCTGCGCAATCTGCCGCAGCACAGGTCGCATATTTTCTTTCTGCGCGGGATCTTTAGGCTCTTTCACGGCCACTGAAATTCGCGCAGCAGGCAACGTTATTTGTCGCGCGGAAGATAACTCAGCCACCGCGCGGCGCTCTACTTGCTGGTATTCCGCGGCTACCGATTTAGCACACCATTGTTGATTCAACCGAGCAGGTTGAGGCTCGCCATCACAGGCTTCAAATGTTTGGTGTGCAGCAACGGAAAGCAACGGCTCCATCCGGGTAGTAAAGCTAGCAGGCACGGGTTCCCAACTGTTGTAAGCTGGGCGCACCTCAATGGAAACCTCTTTCGACACCATCGCCACCGGCTGCGCATCAGGCGTTAGATGTTCATAGTCGACCACTAGCTCACGCGTGTCGTAGGCAAACTCTGGCGGCGTAACAACCACTTGATCAGCCGCATCTTGCACCACCACTGTTTGCGGCTCGGCACTTAAGCGCGGAGGTAATGCGGCCAACAGAAAACATTGCCCCTCTGTCGCTTGCGGTGCGGTTAAAAAATCACCGCCCACACTCACAACATCTTCAACATCAGCCTCTACGGCAACATTCTCTTGCTGCAACTCTAAGCTGGCGAGCAAACGGCCACGGTTCTCTAGCAACTTTTGGCGCTTATCCAGCACTTGCTCTCGCGCTCGAATCTCTCCCAGCAATAAGCGTAGCTCCTCATTTTGCTCTTCTACCGGCACGCTAGAACAGGCCGCTAGCAAACTAACACCCAACAGCAATAATGGTTTCTTGTGCGGCATGAATAACATTAAAAGAACAACATCCTTACGCCTAATACGGCCAGCAATACAGCAAATGCTTTTTTCAGTTTATCGCCCGGCAAACGATGCGCCACTTTAGCGCCAACCGGCGCCATAAAAATACCCGTCGCCATCACTGCCAATGCTGCTGGCCAGTACACGTAGCCAGTAGACCACTCCGGTAATAACTCGTTACCCCAGCCACTAATCATATAGCCCGTTGCCCCCGCTACCGCGATAGGAATACCACAAGCAGAAGACACGGCAACAGCGCGCTGCATTTGTACATTACACCAAGAAAGGAAGGGCACAGTTAAGGTGCCGCCCCCAATACCCGCCATCGCCGAGATTGTGCCAATCACACCGCCAGCAGCGGTCATGCCTACAGCACTCGGCAATGAACGGCTCGGTTTAGGCTGAGACGCCATCCATAAACGCAAAGCCACCAATAACTCGCCAACGCCAAAGGCCGTTTTTAAAACAGCACTCGGCACGCTAGAAGCCAGCTGAGCCCCCAGCATAGCGCCCAACACCAAGCCAAAACCTAATTGCTGCACAATCGCCCAATCAACCGCGCCACGCCGATGGTGTGCCAACACAGAAGACATGCCATTCACAATAATGGTGCACAGAGAGGTACCCAACGCCAATTGCATATGAATACTGCTATCAAATTGCTGCATTTCATACACAGTCACCAACACAGGCACTAACAGCAGGCCGCCGCCAACGCCAAACAAACCGGCCAAGAAGCCCGCAAGCACACCCGTTAGCAAACACAGTATGGCTAGTTCTAGCAATTTGAATCCTTCTGCCGAAAAAGTACGCAAAGGCTCAAATTCGAGCCTAAAAAACCTTGACCAAACGAGCTGCGCTACGCACAGTTAAGGCATGTATCACGGACATTATGCCTCCCCGAATTCTCAACCGCGAACCACGGCCAAAATTAAATTTTTTAGGCGCTTTAGGATCCCGGTTTTGCTGCTCTTGTGCCTTGGCGCAGTGAGTACGGCTAGTTACGCCCAAAACACCGATGTAGAACGCTTTATTGAATGGCGCCAACGACTTGCCCAAGGTCAGCATGAGGCTTGGAAGGAATACATCGGTGACCTGCAAGGCAAACCGCTATTCCCTTATTTGCAATATATGCAACTTACGGCTGAGCTATCTGATTGGCCAAGCGAAAAGCTTGCCGAAAGCGCTACCTATGCTCGCACGCGCGCCTTTCTGGAAGTGTGGCCAGAAATGCATATTAGCGACAACTTAAAGCGCCAATGGTTACGCCGCTTAGGCAAAGAAAAAGAATGGAAACTACTGTTGGCGCAAGAAGTGACGTCACCACCAACAGACATTCAATGCG
>JAPPPA010000305.1 GCA_028817755.1 Gammaproteobacteria bacterium
CTATTAAGAAACTAGCAAATGCTACTCGCTATTGCAGGCCGTAGAGTTCGGGTATTCCGTTTCATCCACGGTCACCACGGTATCAATCCAATCTCGAATCAGCGCGTGCGCTTCGATATCAGTTTTGCTTCGCGCAATAGGTGGCATGCGCGCCGCCGCGGAGCTTTCCGATTGCGGGCTAATACGAAACTCGAGCACCGACTCTAATGCGTTACCGGGATGGATATCCACAGTACGGCCATTGGTGCCTGGGTTACCCGCCGCAGTCACGCCTTTACATATACCGTGACTCTTATCCACTTGGCGGAATACATCTAAGTAAAAGCCAGTATTTTCAGCAAAACCACGATTGTTATGGCAGTGAGCACAATTCACCTCTAACCACGCTCGAGCGCGGGCTTCCATATCCGCAGCTGCATCTGTGCTGTCATAGTCACCTGGCACGTTGTACTTAGGTAAACGCTCAACATTGGTCGCAATGCCATTGGCATCAACTGACAACGTGGGACAACCCGTGATCAAACCACGATTACACATATAGGCAAGTTGGTTTTGGCCTGTAATGGAGTGGAGGCTTTGGCCCGTACTAATGGTCGACTCTGACTGATACACGCGATTCAAGTTACGGACTTTCGGCCCAATAGGCGCCGAGCCAGCTTCACTGTCTTTATTGGCGTGACAGCTGAGACATTGGTTAGCCGTTGGGATCGCATAATTATCGGTACTGTCGTTATGCACCATGCCGGAGTCTGCGTCAGTAAAGTTCCAACTCACAGCCGCAGTGGCACCAATGTTATGGAGTACCGCTACGCGCTCACCACTATCCTCATCCGTTCCCCAGAGATACGGAAGCGCAGCCCAAACACTATCACCATTCGATTTAGAACGCTTAATCAGTAAGCGCGTTTCAATAACCTCTTCATTGGCTCCATCTAAGAACGCAAAGGTCTTAGCTAGCACGGTACCTACGGGGTAAATAATGGTGGCGTTAGCAGCACCACCCTGCGCAGGATGGATCGTTTCGCTAGCAGCCGCGGTCGTACCTGCTTTATATGCTGCAGCCTTACCCGGTGGAATATAAGCCACCCGATATTTGACAGCGTAATCCGAAAATAGCTTGGTATTCAGAACGAAAGGCACCCCACCGCTATTTGGTCGGCTACGAGGATCTTCGGGATCCGCAAACAGGTTGTAGTCTTGCAAGCGAGGGCAGTCAACGGATACCGCAGCAAAATTCACCTGCCCGTCACCCACAGCCGCATTACAAAGCGCCGCTTCGTCGCCATTTACGCCGCGGTCAAACTCATGCGTCACTGTAAAGTCTGGGATTCTGACTTCAGGCAACTTAGTTAGATTGCTGCCGTACTGGTTTTCACAGTCGTGCGGCGTCATATCGAAGTCAGATGGAAACTCCTCAAGCTCAGCAATATCTTCTGCGGTAAGGCTCGTTGGGTCTTGCTCAGCCTTAAGCGCAGCATTCAAACCTTTGGTGCCATGAAAGTTGGCGTAAGTCAGGCTGTCATCCGAAAAGGTATTGTCATCATCAATACACGACGACCACCACTCAGGCTTAATACGCACATCGTTTTCGTCAAACTTATATTGGTTATAGCGGCAATCCGGCTCCGGGTCTTCCGCTCGGTAGTCTGGCTTGCCTTCGTGATAAGGGCTGCGCGGAACTTCCGTTTCATCGTCGGCTTGAATTGGGTATTTGCAGTCACGGTCAACCTCTTCTAGCAAGCCATCCCACAAAATATGAGCGCCACGGTTTTGATCACCGCCCGCTTGGTTTTTCATACCAACCAATGCAGGCAAGATCCGGGCGGTATCGCCATTTTGCAAATCAGTCGTAGTCGCTGGCTGAAGCTCATTACCGTTATTTCGGAATACGTTGTCCCAAATACGCATACCTTCGGTATAGAAGTCGGTCTTCTTATCCGTTGGGCGGCCACCGCCTTCAGGAAACAACTCATAACTGGCATGAATGATGCCGCCAGTATTGTTGTTTTCGAATGTATTGCCGTAAACGTCAATCCGATCGTAAGACAGCGTAATCATACCGCTGCCCGGTGGCACGTTGGCAACAAAGCCGCCTTCAGTAAAGTTGTAGGTATTGTTATTAATCGCCACGTTATTACGCATGATGGTATTACTACCGTACTGCGTCAGGCTGTCCAAGTCATAGATGAGAAAACCGCCGGTATTACATTCAGCTAGGTTGTTTTCATACATCCCTACCTGCACGTTTTCGATCTCGAAGCCAAATACGTTATACACAGCGCGGCTGTTTTGAATAATCACATTTGATGACTGACCCACATAAATACCTGCGTCAGACGCACCGACCGACTCCGAGCCGGTTACCAAAACGTTTCGTGATTTAACAGGGTAAATTCCATAACGACCAGCACCGTCACTAGGGGTGTAGTCTGGTGAAGTAGTGTCACCACCTTGGTTCTCAGGCACATCAGGATTTTGAGTAGGCGGGTCAGTACATTCCACATGTAAAGCGTCCGCAAAGCTGCCATTTTCATCGGCATCATCAGCCGAAAGTGGATCAGGCGCATTTTGACCGCCGCCAGATGTCCAGAACGCCCGCACATTGGTGAGCGTTACATGGTCTGTAGAACGAATTTCAAAACCATTACCCGCCGTATCCGCCACCGTTAGGTCAGAAATTCTGATGCCACGAGTTGTGTCGGTAAGAATACCTTCCGGTGCGTTGTTATTACGGAACGACAAAACCGTCAGATCACGACCACAACCTTTAATAGTGATGTCTTCGACCTGCGTTAATTGCAAGGTTTGTGAAATATCAAAAAAGCCGCAGTCAAACTCAATCACGTCACCTGTGCGAGCTTCAACAAATGCCGTTACAGCCTCAACCGTAGCATTCGGACCGGGTTTAATTAGGGTACTTTTTGCCGCACTAACCGGGCCAGCGTCGGAACCACCCGGGCTACCGCAAGCAGAAAGCACAGAAACAGAAATAGCCAGCATCAATGCCGGCGCAATACGCTTAATCATTATTGACTCCTCCTCAAGCACGCTCAGCTGCCAACCGAGCGGCCGCGAATATTAACACAATTAGGAGTCAACATTTGTCAGCAATTCGTCGCTAGGGATAATTACAAAGTTACCCCTAGCGACAGGTCACAGAAAACCTAGTGCTTTTCTAACAGCCAAGCCTTCAATTTAGCGTACACATCAGCCGACCAAAGCATCTGCATATGGTCTGTATCAGCCAACAGAACGCGATCAATATTGTCGCCGGTTAACGCTAATTCTGGCTGGTCGCTGTTCTCACCCCAGGCACTGCTTACGGTTACTAACAAGTCATGTTTAGCTTCTTGCGGGTTAGGCGGAATCGTTTCTGAACGCGTCCCTGCAAGCAGCAGATATTGCACATGCGGTGTTAGCGACACAGGGTGACGACGGTCATCAAAATGGTCTGGGTCATCAATGCCCAACCAATCTTCATGACGCAAATTACCAAAACGTAAATCACGGATTCCGGCCGAGCGAATATTGCCAAGGCGCGACAATGGCTTCGTGTATGGCGAAAGCATCAACAGGCCATTCGCCCAGTTGCCCAAGCGTTCTGCCGGTGCGCCATGGTGCGGCGTGCCTAGCGTTGCCACATGACTTAGCTTGTTCAGCCACTCCATGTCCTGCTCAGCAGCGTAAGAACAGGCACTGCGCGTCAGCAAGCCACCCATGCTGTGGCCCACCACAACGATTCGTTTGTAACCAGCTGCCTCTTTCTCCAACAGCTGTGCCAAGCACTCACCGTTTTCAGAGATGTGTCGGCCAGTGTTGTAGCTTAAGTACTGCGCTTTCGCGTTTAAGGCCTGCGACAAATCCTTTGCCGATTCAAGGTGTGCCCCTTCAAACCAGCCCGGCTGATGCATACACAAACCATGAATAAACAGCAGCAAGGTATCCGGATCATCCGCACTTACACCATCAACCAAGATCATTGGCTGAGCCAACGGGTTGCCGCGTTGCTCTAAGGCATCACCACACACACCATTAATAGCCGCACGTACTTGTAGCCAAGTGGGATCGTTATCGTCGGCATCGGCCAAGGCTTCTGCCAGCTTTCTTAAACCCAAATGCCCGGCGCCAAAACCGCCTTTCACGGCTTTGTACACTAGGTTGGTAATGCCACGCGTATTCTCATCGGCTTCTTTAGCAAACGGCGATGGTTTGTTGCTGATAGAGCCGTGCATACGCTCAACCACATCCACCACTTCAGCCCCCAAACCAACGCCCATTTGGGCGATGGCGGAACTGCGGCTAAGCCAGGATTTTAACTTGTCCATTCTTTCACTCCTCTTGCGTATTCACGCAATGTCCTTCGACAGGCTCAGGACGAACGGCGATACAACCTGTAAGTGCACCGTTAGCTCTGAGCCTGTCGAAGAGCGGTCTATGCCGCCGCTAATTCACGCTTACCCACCGGCAAGGCGTACTTAAAGATTTTCCCAAGGAAGCTGCCGTACTGTTTCAAGAACGGGCCAGTCACATATTGCTGGTCGTACTTCGCACAGATTTCACGCACTTTCGGCGCCATATCTGGGTAACGGTGCGCTGGCACATCTGGGAACAAGTGGTGTTCAATTTGATGACTCAAGTGACCACTCAAAATATGGAACACCTTGCCGCCTTCAATATTGGCCGAGCCATTCATTTGGCGCACATACCACTGACCACGGGTTTCGGTTTCTAACACCGACTCGTCGTATTCAAAGGTCTGGGTATCACCTGGGAAGTGACCACACATAATGATCATGTTCGACCACACGTTACGGATCATATTGGCGGCAAAGTTACCGGCAATTACGCCTAGGAAATTCGGGCCAGATAGCAGCGGGAACAGCACATAGTCCTTACCCCACAAGCGCATAGCTTTGCGGAAGAAACGCTTAGCCGCGCCCCATGTATGCGCCCAAGAACCTTTGCCCTTAATCGCCTCATCAATCTGCAAATCATGCAAACCCACACCCGCATCAAAACCTGCGGCTAACAACACATTAGTTACCGGGTTTAATAGGTGGTGCGGCTCCCAAGGCTGGTCTTTACTCACACGCAACACGCCATAACCCACATCGCGGTCTTTACCGATGATATTGGTGTAGGTGTGGTGCTCGTAGTTATGCGTATAACGCCAGCCGTCGGAATCACTCACCGTATCCCAATCGTAAGTTTGCGAGTTCAGGCTGGGATCATTCATCCAGTCGTATTGGCCATGCATTACGTTATGACCAATCTCCATGTTTTCCATAATCTTGGCGATACCCAGGCAAAACACGCCCAGCGGCCAAGTCACCACAAACATTGGCGGCATAAAGCCAAACCACAACAGAATACGGCCCGCTAACGCTAGGCTCTTTTGGATCTTAATCATGCGGCGGATTTGTTTTGCATCGAGCTCGCCTAGGTTGTTCATGTGCTCTTCGCGTACCGCGTCTAGTTCTTCACCAAACGCATTCGCTTCTTCTACCGTTAATACTTTAGTCATTGTTCTTCTCCTAACCCAAGGTCACGTCAGACACAGGGGCTGAAATACACAGTTGAATATCTTCTTCCCCGGCGGTGACTTTGCCGGTTAATAGGTTCTTTACCGCGCCGCTGGTTTTGCGGCATTTGCACTCGTGGCAGACGCCGCGCTTGCAGCCGTATTTAGGCCTCTCGCCGTTAGCCAACATGCTGTCCAACAAGGTCTCGCCAGCATTTAGATGAATCTGTTTACCGGTCTTCAAAGTGATAGACGCATTAATTGCATCGGTCGCATCTACTGGCGGTGCGCCGAAGTATTCAAACGCCAAGGCATCGTTACGGTCGATGTCTGACCAATGCTCGCGCACGGCTTCCATAAATCCAGCCGGGCCACATAACAAGGCATGGCGTTCTTGGTAATCGGCTACACGTTGAGCAATTTGCTCAGCCGAAAAATGCTCCGAGCGTTCGCCTTCTGAATAACACCACTGCACCGACAGGTTGCTATGGCGCGCGGCTAGCGCTTCTAACTGCTCACCGAAAATACGATCAACCTCAGTGCGCACGTAGTGCACAAACTCAATGTCGCCTTGATAGCCTTCATTCAATAGCGTGGCGACTTGCGAAAACACCGGCGTAATGCCGCTGCCTGCGGTTAGCACCAGCAACTTGCTTGGCACTTCCGCTGGCAATACAAAATCACCGTCAGCTGCTTCCAAGCCAATCACATCGCCTTCGCTAATGTGGTCATGCAAGTAATTCGATACCAAACCACCATCAACACGCTTCACGGTGATCTGAATGGTTTTAGCCGCATCCGCATCAGTCGCTTCGGCTCGGCTTAATGAATAGCGGCGTTTATGAATCACGCCATTAATTTCTACGTTCACGCCCACATGCTGACCAGCGCTAATGCCCTGCCAATGCATATTGGGTTTTAGAACAAAACTTTTGCTGTCATGCGTTTCTTCACGCACAGCCACTACCGTGGCGCGTAGTTGTAGCAATGACCAAGCTGGGTTCACTTTCTCTACAAAGTAGTTAATGCCTGCTGGTTCAAAGCCGATTCGTTGTGCCGCACGGGCCAGCGGGCGCTGTGTCCATGTGGCTGACCAAGTTGCGGTTTGGGATAGGTGTGTCATGTCTCGTTTCTCATGTTTAATCTCAACACATGTTTACAAACGTAAACATAAAGTTTACACCCGTCAACTTAATTTATTAAAAAGATTACACTAGAGCAGCAGTGAATAACTTAAATTATTGTTTTTACTGGGATTAAATACAAAACACTTGGTCACATTAAATA
>JAPPPA010000126.1 GCA_028817755.1 Gammaproteobacteria bacterium
GCCATATAGTGTGCGTTAGGTAACTGCGCTTGTTGCCAACGCTGAAAAATAGCTTTGGCGTAGGCTTCCGCACTCTGCGTTGTTGCGGCTTCAACTTTAATGTCTAAATAGACGGCGAGAGTAGGGGCTGTTTCTAGTAACGCGAGCAGCTCATCAAAGCCTAAAATGCTTTCGGCTTTGGTGGAGGCATTGGGAAACTCGGGGTCGATAATGCCGCCACATAAATAGTCTTCACTGAGTTTGTGGAAGGGAATATCGCGAATCAGCTGGTGGCCGACGGGGCTTCCGTCTTTCTTAGTGCAGAGTGTTTTATGCACCCATGGGTCATGCGACAGCACCGGCACATGGTCTTGGGTTAAAACAATATCGAGCTCAATGCCGTGAATGCGTTTCTTTAACGAGCCTTGGCTGAATGCCTTGATAGTTTGTTCAACGGCGTTACGGCTGTTTTGATGCCATAAGCCGGATGAAGCGCGATGCGCGATAATTAGTGATTGGCTATTTTCGCTGTCGCCGTTGGTAGGCAGTAGGTTGCAGGCGCTTGTGAGTAACGCGGAGCAAATTAGAAGTAGTCGAAACAACGGCATCACCTAGAGCGTGGGTAAGCAAATAGTAGGTTAAGAATGGCAGACTTTTCCAAGTGGATACACTACCAGCCGCAAGTTTGGCAGCCTTCTGAGGCGGATCAGCTGTTTGCTCTGTTGCAGGACGAAACGCCGTGGCAACAGCCAGACATTAAGGTGTTTGGAAAAACGTATCCGGTGCCGCGATTAACAGCTTGGTATGCCGATGCGGGCTTGCAGTATGAATATTCGGGGATTGCTCATCAGCCGTTGGCGTGGACGCCGGCTTTGCAAGCGATTAAGGCAAGGGTGGAGGGGCAGGTTGGCTGCGGTTTCAACTCCGTGTTGTTGAACTTGTACCGCGATGGTCGAGATTCAAATGGTTGGCATGCAGACAACGAACCGGAGCTGGATTCAACTTGCCCAATTGCTTCAGTCAGTTTGGGTGCGACGCGTCGGTTTCGTATGCGACTGGCTGGCGAGACGGAGCATGTGGATTTGGCGCACGGTTCTTTGCTAGTGATGCAAGCGGGCGCGCAGCAGCAAATGCAGCATTGTGTCCCTAAAACCGCGCGACCGGTTGGCCCAAGAATTAACCTGACTTTTCGGGTGGTTCATCGTCAGTAAATGTGGTTTTGGGCATGGACAGAATGGCTCCATGAGCGTAAAATCCCGCCAGTTTTGCGTGTGGTCAAGCTAACACTTGGGGCACGCTAACCAATACAGCCAGCATCCCTCGTCTTAATGACCTTTCGGACTGGCTGTTTTTGTATCTAAAGCCCTCGATTCTGGAGTTTGTGTGTCTACAGCCGCACCTCAACCAGCGCTGCTGGTTCTCGAAGATGGCAGTGTGTTTCACGGCACTGCAATTGGCGCTACCGGTTCTACGGTAGGTGAAGTCGTTTTTAATACTGCCTTAACCGGTTATCAAGAGATTCTGACAGACCCGTCTTATAGTCGTCAGATTGTGACTCTTACTTATCCTCATATTGGCAATGTGGGTGTAAACGCTGAAGACGCGGAGTCTGATGCGGTGCACTCAGCAGGTTTGATCATTCGTGAGCTGCCGCCAGTAATGAGTAACTTCCGCGCGGAAGAAACCCTGCAAAATTACCTAGAGCGCAATAATGTTGTGGCGATTGCGGATATCGACACCCGCCGCCTCACACGTATCTTGCGTGAGAAGGGCGCGCAGGCTGGCTGCATTATGGCCGGCAATGTCGACGAAGCCGCTGCGCTAGAGCAAGCCAAAGCTTTTGGCGGCCTAGCGGGTATGGACTTAGCTAAAGAAGTCACCACCAGCGAAACTTACGAGTGGAAAGAAACTACTTGGGAGTTGGGTGTTGGTCATACAGAGCCTAGCAACGGTAAATTTAAAGTTGTGGCTTATGACTTCGGTGTGAAACGCAATATTCTACGTCTATTGGTTGATCGTGGCTGTGAATTGACCGTAGTGCCTGCGCAAACTCCGGCTAGCGAAGTGCTGGCGATGAATCCAGGTGGCGTATTCCTATCTAATGGTCCTGGTGATCCAGAGCCATGCGATTACGCGATTGAGGCAATTAAAGAAATTCTGGCGGCTGGCGTGCCTACCTTCGGTATCTGCCTAGGTCACCAGTTGCTATCTCTGGCGAGCGGCGCGAAAACACTGAAGATGAAGTTTGGCCACCACGGTGCTAACCACCCGGTTCAAGACCTCGACAGCAAAGTGGTTGCTATCACCTCGCAAAACCACGGTTTTGCGGTAGATGAAGATAGCTTGCCAAGCACGCTGCGAGCGACTCACAAATCGCTATTCGACGGCTCGCTGCAAGGTGTAGAGCGTACTGACACGCCAGCCTTCAGCTTCCAAGGTCACCCGGAGGCGTCTCCGGGCCCGCACGATATTCAATACCTATTCGATAAGTTCGTCTCTCTAATGGAGGCGAAATAGTCATGCCAAAACGTAACGATATACAAAGCATTTTGATTCTTGGCGCTGGCCCGATTGTGATCGGCCAGGCCTGTGAGTTTGACTACTCTGGTGCGCAAGCCTGTAAAGCGCTGCGTGAAGAGGGTTTCAAAGTTATTTTGGTGAACTCCAACCCAGCAACGATTATGACCGACCCCGATATGGCGGATTCGGTTTACATCGAGCCGGTTGAGTGGACTACCGTGGCGCGCATTATTGAAAAAGAGCGCCCAGATGCCTTGCTGCCAACCATGGGCGGCCAAACCGCATTGAACTGCGCCTTAGATCTTGATCGCGAAGGCGTACTTGAGAAGTTCGACGTTGAAATGATCGGCGCGACTCAGGATGCCATCGACATGGCGGAAGACCGTGAGCGTTTCCGTGAAGCCATGGACGATATCGGTCTAGGTTCAGCGAAATCATTTGCTGTGCATGACATGGACGAAGCTTGGAAAGCCCAAGCTGAACTGGGTTATCCCGTCATTATTCGTCCGTCATTCACTATGGGTGGTACCGGTGGCGGTATTGCCTATAACAAAGACGAATTTGAAGAAATTGTTGCCCGTGGTTTGGACTTGTCGCCAACCACCGAGGTACTGCTCGAAGAATCTCTACTCGGCTGGAAAGAATACGAGATGGAAGTGGTACGCGACAAAAACGATAACTGCATTATCGTTTGCGCCATTGAAAACCTTGACCCAATGGGTGTGCACACCGGTGATTCGATCACCGTAGCGCCAGCACAAACCCTAACCGACAAGGAATACCAAATTATGCGTAACGCCAGCTTGGCGGTACTGCGTAAGATTGGTGTAGAAACGGGCGGCTCAAACGTACAGTTCTCGGTTGATCCAGACACCGGTCGTTTGATCGTGATTGAGATGAACCCGCGTGTATCGCGTTCATCGGCCTTGGCTTCTAAAGCCACTGGTTTCCCAATTGCGAAAGTGGCGGCTAAGTTGGCAGTGGGTTACACCTTAGACGAGCTGCAAAACGACATTACTGGCGGTGCTACACCGGCTTCATTTGAGCCAAGCATCGACTACGTCGTTACCAAAATTCCACGTTTTACCTTCGAGAAATTCCCAGAAGCCGACGAGCGCCTAACCACGCAGATGAAATCTGTGGGTGAGGTGATGGCGATGGGCCGAAATTTCCAAGAGTCACTGCAGAAAGCCCTGCGTGGTTTGGAGATCGGCATTGATGGTTTCTCTGAAGTATTGGAAAACCCAGAAGCTGACGATGCGATAGAGCGCATTAAAGAGCAGCTAGGCAAACCAAGTGCCGAGCGTTTGTTGTTTGTGGGTGAAGCCTTCCGTCACGGCCTAAGTGCCGAAGAAGTCTTCAATATCACCAAAATTGATCCTTGGTTCTTGGCTTACATCGAAGACATTCTGAAAGCCGAGAAAGAAATCCAAGCGCTAGGCGATGCCGCGTTAGAAGCGACTAATCTGCGCCGCTATAAGCGTATGGGTTACGCCGACCGTCGCATTGCGAGCTTGCTGGGCAAAACTGAAACTGAAGTTCGCACTACGCGTCGCGCCAATGGCGTACGCCCAGTTTACAAGCGTGTAGATACCTGTGCGGCTGAATTCTCAACCAGCACGGCTTATATGTACTCAAGCTATGACGAAGAGTGCGAGTCGCAGCCATCGGATCGTGAAAAAATCATGATCTTGGGTGGCGGTCCGAACCGTATTGGTCAGGGTATCGAGTTTGATTACTGCTGCGTACACGCGGCGCTGTCGCTACGCGAAGCCGGTTACGAAACCATTATGGTGAACTGTAACCCTGAAACCGTTTCGACTGACTATGACACTTCAGATCGTCTGTACTTTGAGCCGCTAACTGCGGAAGACGTACTAGAGATTGTTGAGACCGAGAAGCCAAAAGGCTTGATCGTGCAGTACGGTGGTCAAACACCGCTAAAACTGGCACGTGAGCTAGAAGCCGCTGGTGCACCAATTATTGGTACTAGCCCAGACGCGATTGACCATGCAGAAGATCGTGAGCGCTTCCAACAACTGGTTAATGATCTTGGCTTGTTGCAGCCGCCTAATGCTTTGGCGCGTAGCACCGAAGAAGCGGTGGAACTGGCCGAAGGCATTGGCTTCCCACTAGTGGTTCGTCCGTCTTACGTGTTGGGCGGCCGTGCGATGGAAATCGTGCACGATATTGCTGATCTAGAGCGTTATATGCGTGAAGCGGTGAGCGTGTCTAACGATGCGCCGGTATTGCTAGATCGTTTCCTAGATCAAGCCGTGGAAGTCGATATCGACTGCATCTGCGATGGTGACGAAGTCATTATCGGCGGTGTGATGGAGCACATCGAACAAGCCGGTGTTCACTCGGGTGATTCCGCTTGCTCAATTCCGCCTTACTCTTTGAGTGAGGAAATCGTTGAGCGCATGATCGAGCAAGTGAAGGCGATGGCAAAAGCACTGAAAGTGCGCGGTCTCATGAATACTCAGCTTGCGGTGCAAGGTGATGACATTTACGTGATTGAGGTGAACCCTCGTGCGTCACGTACTGTGCCTTATGTATCGAAAGCGACTAGCCGTCCGCTAGCCAAAATTGGTGCGCGCGTGATGGCCGGTGAAAGTTTGGCGCAACAAGGTGTTACCGGCATGGCTGTGCCTGGCCACTTCTGTGTGAAAGAGTCGGTATTCCCATTCGCCAAATTCCAAGGCGTGGATCCGATTCTTGGGCCTGAAATGAAGTCCACCGGTGAAGTGATGGGCGTAGGCAAGACCTTTGCCGAGGCCTTTGCTAAGTCACAACTCGGTGCTTCTGTAACGTTGCCAACTGAAGGCAAAGCCTTCTTGTCTGTACGTGAGCCAGATAAAGCGGCCATGGTTGAGCTAGCGGCTCAGCTGCACGGCGCTGGTTTCTCGTTGATCGCGACTAAAGGTACTGCTGCGGCAGTACAAGCGGCCGGTATTGATTGCGAAGTGGTGAACAAGGTTCACGAAGGTCGTCCGCATATTGTGGATGCGATTGTGAACGGTGATATTTCACTGATCGTAAACACCACCGAAGGTCGCAAGTCGATTGGCGAGTCAATGACGATTCGTCGCAGTGCGCTACAGCAGAAAGTGACTTACTACACCACGTTAGCGGGTGGTAAGGCTGCGGTTGCTGCGCTTGAATGCTTGGATTCTCCAGTAGTGACGAATCTAGCGGAATTGCACGCAGACGCTTACACGCGCTAACCTACGTTTAAACCAAATAACTGACGCAGCACGGTGGAGGATTCCACCGTGGCTGCTTTTTTGTCTTTAAGAATTATTGAGATTGGGGATTGAGATGGATCGTGTACCTATGACGATCGCGGGTGCTGAAGCACTCAGAGCAGAACTAGAGCAATTGAAAACCGTGGATCGCCCACGTGTGATTGACGACATTGCGGAAGCGCGTGAGCACGGCGACCTAAAAGAAAACGCCGAATACCACGCTGCCCGTGAAGAGCAGGGCTTTATTGAGGGCCGTATTCAAGAGATTGAAGGCAAGATTGCTGCTGCTGAAATTATTGATATCAGCAAAATGCCAAATAACGGCAAAGTGATCTTTGGCACCACCGTCGTGATTGAAGATTTGGACTCGGGCGACGAGCAGGTGTGGACGATTGTGGGCGACGATGAGTCTGACCTTGAGCAGCGTAAGATTTCTTACAATTCGCCAATTGCTCGTGGCTTGATTGGCCGCTCTGAAGGCGATGAGGTCACCATTACCACCCCTGGTGGTGACAGTGATTATGAAATCGTTGAGGTGCGCTACGGCGCTTAACGAAGTTCTGAGTTGATGCGTCCCATTTCTGGCGAAAATGTACTGCTAACGCTGCTTGTCGGTGGTCTTTGGGCTATTGGCTACGTGGCGGTGCCAGTAATTTTCGCGAGCTTGGAAGACAAGTCGATCGCCGGTCAGTTAGCCGGTCAGCTATTTGCCTTGGGCGGTGGCCTAGGTATGGCTGCTTCCGGCTTGTTGCTGCTGCTAATGGCGCTGCGTGAGCGTGCGGCTGTTCTCCAAAATTGGACGGCGCGCGGTGTAGCGCTGGTGTTGCTCTTGCTCGCTGCGGTTCAGTTCGGCTTAAGCCCAGAAATAGCAGCAGCCCGAGAAGCGGGCATCACAGATAGCGCTGAATTTAAGCGCTTACATAGCTGGGCCAGTGGGCTTTATATGGTGGCGAGTGTTGTCGGTCACGCCATTGTCGCGTTTCGCGGCCATTTGGCCGCGGCGCGATAACTGAGTCTTTAGCCTTTAGGTAGGCGATGCTCTTATAAAGTGGTGG
>JAPPPA010000267.1 GCA_028817755.1 Gammaproteobacteria bacterium
TTCGCAGCAGTTACGGCCGTTGTTCTTAGCCTGGTACAAGGCATCGTCGGCCAACTTTAATAATGAACGTAAATTGACACTGGGCTTGGCCTCCATCACAGCGCCGCCAACACTCACGGTAACCACTGCCCCACGCACACCTGGATGAGGGATTTCCATCACCTCGATGGCGCGACGCAAGTTACTCGCTATTTCACCCATTTTTTGCGAGCTCGGCTGAGGTACTAACACCACAAACTCTTCCCCACCAAAACGAGCAATGTAGCAATCGGCAGGCAAACTCGCCTTAAACGCTTGAGCCACCCGGCGTAAGCATTGATCGCCTTTCAAATGGCCAGCGCTATCATTAAAAAGCTTGAAGTAATCAATATCCGCCAACAGCACACCTAAAGAACCTCGCTGCTCTAGCGCCGTGGACCAAGCTTCAGAAATTTTATGGTCAAAGTAACGACGATTCGCCAAACCGGTCAGCTGGTCTGTATTAGCCACCAACTCCATTTCTTGCCGGCCTTGCTCAGATATCTCTAACTGCTCTTTAGTGCTTTCTAGCGCGCTGCTATACCTTGGCACCAAGGCCATAAACAGCAACGCCGTGGGGTGCGCCACAAAGCTATAGAGCAATAAGTGATCTAGGCCTTCTCTATTTGAATCAACCTGCCACATCGGAAAACAGAAATAGGCAATGATGGCCACATAGAGCAGCCAGAGAAACAAACTAACCAAAAAGCCAGTACGAGCATCTTGCAGTACATAAACGGCGATATACACCATCGGTATATAAGCAAAGATACTGATGAACATACTCCTCTCTAAGTCCTGTTCAAAAATACCACCAATGAATAATGACAGTATGCGCCCGTATATGATGAAACACACCGCCGCCACAGTGGTGTAGCCAATAACATCTATAGAGCGCGGACGCGCAATCAGCGCCACAGTATTCAGTATTACCGCCGACACTGACACCATGTACAAATATGGTTCCCAAGGTTGGTGGCCGCCATTACGAACAACCACCCATAACCCCAACGCCATAAACACAGCAAGCAAAGGGTTGCCAAGCAGCAAAATACGCCACTTAGAACCTTCGATAGCCGTCATGTAAGAAGGAGCAAACCTCAACTACTTCTCTCCGTGCAGTTTATTAACCCAACTGCTTAATATGTTTCTTCACGGTTTCGCGATACACCGCTTTATTGACGTAATACGCCATACGATCCAGTTTAATGTATTTTGCCGCTCCACTCATATTTGGAAAGGGCTCGCTCTTAACTTGGTTAAAGCGTTTCGCTTCCTTAGTGCCCTTGGCGGCAATGTAGCGAGCGACAAGCTCAGCTTGCTCATAACGCCCTTCCCAGCCCAAACCAGCAGCTTCCACCATACCCATTAGAAACAGGTTGTCGTATTTAGGGTGAAAACAATTCAAATAGAGGTGCGGAGCCGCTCCTTTCCAATTTAGATGGGCCTTATCCATAAACGGATAATGCAACTTGTAGCCGGTGGCCAATAGAATTAAATCGTAGTCTTCAGCGCTACCATCTTTAAATAGCACCTGCGTACCATCAAAACGGTCGATGTCACTTTTAACGCGAATATCGCCGTGCCCTAGGTGGTGCAAGATCAACGAGTTCACAATCGGGTGCGACTCATACAACTCATGATCAGGCTCTGGGAAACCAAAACGCGTTGGGTCTCCCGTAAATTGACGTAATAAAAGCCCATCAACTTTTTGCTTTAACTTAAAAGGCAATGTGACCTTGCCGCCAATAGAATCAGCGGGCTTACCAAACACATACTTCGGCACAAAGTGGTAGCCACGGCGCACCGACATATCAACATGCTTAGCGCGATGCACCGCATCTACGGCAATATCGCAACCCGAGTTACCCGCGCCAATTATCAGCACACGTTTGCCTTCAAATACATCAGCGCTTTTGTATTCAGCCGAATGCATGAGCTGGCCAGAAAACTGCCCTTCAAACTCAGGCAAATTAGGTTCATGCAAAGTACCGTTAGCGACCAATACGCCTGCAAAGCGCTCAGTGTATTCCTTACCTTCGGACTCATAGCGCAACTGCCACTCGCTCGCGTCCGCATTCGGTTCCGCTGCTAATACCGTTGTTTTAAATTGATAGTGCTCATACAAACCATTTGCCGCAGCAAAGTCGCGGAAGTATTCACGCAAACGTGAATGGTGCGGATAGTCAGCCACTTCATCACGCATGGGGAATTCTTTGAACTCCGTCATTCGCTTAGAAGAAATCAGATGCGCCGACTCATACATGGTCGACGTTGGGCTTGTGGCATCCCACAGCCCCCCCACGTCGTCGTGAGTCTCAAAACCGACAAATGGAATATTTAGGCGCTGCAAATTACGTGCGGCAGCAAGCCCAGCGGGACCCGCACCAATAATAGCCCAAGGTAGCTCATGATTTTTTGTCATTTTTATCCTCCTTGCTGCAATGGCCTATTAGAAGAAGCGCCGCGGCAAATCTAAGGCTTGAATAATCCGCGTTGAGATCTCTTCAATACTCATGGCGGTAGTGTTGATATACGGCAGGCGATCGTTCCGAAAAATATGTTCCACCTGACGCACCTCTAGCTGGCACTGGCGCATAGAGGAATACTCAGAATTAGGACGACGCTCTTGGCGAATATTATGGAGTTGCTGTGCATCAATTGTGAGCCCATGCACTTTCTGGCGCCACGGCGCTAACGCCTTGGGTAAGCCCATGCCTTCCAAGTCATTATCCGTAATCGGGTAATTAGCAGCGTAAATGCCGTACTGCTGAGCCAAGTACAAACAGGTCGGTGTTTTACCGCTGCGGCTCACACCAATCAAAATCACATCTGCGCGGTCGTAATGTTTCAACGTCGCGCCATCATCGTTTTCTAGCGCAAAGTGCATAGCATCAATACGCGCCTTATAAGCCGCAGTACTGGTTACTGAATGCGCTTTGCCGATGGTGTGACTGGCGCTCTGTTTCAGCTCTTCCTCTAGCGGGCCAATAAACTGGCCAATCAAATCAATATGTAAAGCATTCGCCTGCGCCACAATGGACCGCAGCACATTGTCGACTAAGGTACTGAAAACAATGCCTTTTTGGCCTGTTGACTGCCAAACCTCATCAATTTGCTGCCTAGCCCGCTGCGCTTTATCCAAGGTATTTACAAACGGCAACGTCACCAAATCAAACTGCACATTTTCAAACTGCGTCATCAATGTATGCGCCAACGTGTCGGCAGTAATGCCGGTTTGATCAGAGACAATAAAGGCCGTTCGTCGGGTGTTCATAAGTTAGTGGCGCTGTAATCAGGAAATATTAAGTACGAAACGGTACAATACGCGCCCAATTTTGTCTGCTCCAATTCTTTGCAGCACCACAATGCAGCATGGGCGGAGCCTTCTATACCACAGGGTAGGAAAAAACGTTGAGCGATTACGTTATCTGGTTTGACCAACTAGGCATGGACGATGTTGAGCGAGTAGGCGGTAAAAACGCTTCGCTTGGTGAAATGATTTCTAACTTAGCCAACGTTGGCGTATCGGTTCCTGGCGGCTTTGCCACCACAGCTGATGCCTATCGCGATTTCTTGGCACATGAAGGCTTGGCCGACCGCATTAACGCCGAGCTAGACCAGCTAGACGTTGATGACGTCAACGCCCTAGCCGAAAGTGGCGCAAAGATCCGTAAGTGGATCGTAGACACCCCATTCCCAGCCAAGCTGGAAGAAGATGTTCGCACCGCATGGGCGAAGCTATCTGACGGTATCGATATTTCTGTTGCTGTTCGATCTTCAGCGACTGCCGAAGATTTACCAGACGCGTCATTCGCGGGTCAGCAAGAAACCTTCTTAAACATCCGCGGCCTAGACAACGTCATGATCGCGATCAAAGAAGTATTCGCGTCACTATTTAATGATCGCGCTATTTCTTACCGCGAACACCAAGGCTTTGAGCACAGCTTGGTTGCCCTTTCTGCCGGCATCCAACGCATGGTGCGTTCAGACCTCGCCTCTTCTGGCGTACTGTTCACGCTAGACACCGAATCAGGTTTCCGCGACGCCGTATTCGTCACCGCCAGCGTTGGCTTGGGCGAGATGGTGGTACAAGGCGCCGTTAACCCAGACGAATTCTACGTACACAAGCCAACCCTACGCGCTGGCCGCCCTGCGGTGCTACGTCGCACCTTGGGTAGCAAAATGCTGAAGATGGTATTCAGCAACGACGCCAGCGCTGGCAACTCAGTTGAAACCATCGACGTACCGGAAGACGAGCGCAACCGTTTCTCTATCACCGACGCTGAAGTGACCGAGCTAGCCAAGCAAGCGCTAATCATTGAAGAACACTATGGCCGCCCAATGGATATTGAGTGGGCCAAAGACGGCATGGACGGCAAGCTGTACATCGTACAAGCCCGCCCAGAAACCGTACAAAGCCAAGCTAGCGGCCAAAGCTTGGAGCGTTACAACCTAGCCGAGCACAGCAACAAGATGATTGCAGCTGGCCGTGCGATTGGTCAGAAAATCGGCTCAGGCAAAGTACGTGTACTGAACAACCTAGACGAAATGGACAAGGTTGAAAAAGGCGACGTATTGGTTACCGACATGACCGACCCAGATTGGGAACCGATCATGAAGCGCGCCAGCGCGATTGTGACCAATCGTGGTGGTCGTACCTGTCACGCGGCGATTATCGCGCGTGAGCTAGGCATTCCAGCCGTTGTAGGTTGTGGCGACGCCACCGACACTATTGCTGATGGCGTTGAAGTCACCGTGTCTTGCGCCGAAGGCGACACCGGCATGATTTACGAAGGCATTATCGACTTCGAAGTTCAGAACATTCAGCTGGACAACATGCCTGACATTCCTGTGAAGATCATGATGAACGTCGGCAACCCAGACCGTGCCTTCGACTTCGCTAGCCTGCCGCATAAAGGCGTTGGTCTAGCGCGTCTAGAGTTCATCATTAACCGCATGATCGGTGTACACCCGAAAGCCTTGATCGAATTTGATCAGCAAGCGCCGGCACTACAAGCTCAAATCAAAGAAGCCATGGCTGGCTACGACGATCCGGTTGAGTTCTACATTGAGCGCATCCGTGAAGGCGTGAGCACCATTGCCGCCGCTTACTACCCAGAGCCAGTGATTGTGCGAATGTCTGACTTTAAGTCGAACGAATACCACAACCTCATCGGCGGCCCGAACTACGAGCCAAACGAAGAAAACCCAATGATCGGCTACCGTGGCACCAGCCGTTACATCAGCGAATTCTTCCGTGAGTGCTGGGAGCTTGAGTGTAAAGCGCTTAAGCGCGTACGCGACGACATGGGCCTGACCAACGTACAAGTCATGGTGCCATTTGTTCGTACCCTTGATGGCGCCGCTAAAGTGGTTGAGCTACTGGCTGAAAACGGCCTTAAGCGTGGCGAGAACGACCTAAAAGTGATGATGATGTGCGAACTGCCATCTAACGCGGTTCTAGCTGAAGAGTTCCTAGAATACTTCGACGGCTTCTCGATTGGTTCTAACGATTTGACCCAGCTAACCCTAGGTCTAGACCGTGACTCTGGCTTAATCGCTCACCTCTTCGACGAGCGCGACCCTGCTGTTAAGAAGCTACTACACATGGCTATCCAAGCCTGTAAGAAGCAAGGTAAGTACGTCGGTATCTGCGGCCAAGGCCCATCAGACCACCCTGACCTAGCTAAGTGGCTACTAGACGAAGGTATTGAGTCTATGTCTCTTAACCCCGACACCGTGGTTGAGACTTGGATGTACCTAGCGGGCGAGAAGGTTTAACCCCCTTCTCCACTCCACAAAAAAGCCCGGTTTTAACCGGGCTTTTTTATGCGCGAAACATGTTTAACCAGCTCTCTTAAACTGCTTTTTGTCGCGGTAATAAGCCAGCGCCTGTTCAATGTTGTACTTCGGCTGCCAGCCAAAGGTTTCTGTGAACTTACTGCCATCAATCACTACTGGGTACTTCATATAAGGCACCAAGTAGCGCGGAAAGGCGTTTAAGCCGACCTTCGGCGACAAGTCCGCAATCAGGTTGGTTAAGCCCGGCGGAATCGACGGCACGGGAATCATGCCGCAACCAGCCATACGCAAGGCATCTTGGTAGCCAGCCCAATCTTCAGCGGCAACATTGTAAATACCGGGTTTGTTACCTTTAAAGGATGCAATCACCGCGTCGGCCATATCCTCCACCTGCACAAACTGCATCATCGGGTTAAAGCCCAACAAATACGGCGTTGCTTCACGCGAAAGCTGCAAACTCAAACCATTCTGCGTATGTGGGCCAACAATATTGGCTGGGCGCAAAATCGTAATATGCAGTTCTGGATACTGGAACATATGGATATGGGCGAGGTTTTCTAGCTCAACCATATCAATCAGGTTTTTATCTAATACCGAGGCTTTGAGCGGTGCTTCTTCATCTAACAACGCCGGGTTGTAAGCGCTGGCACCGTACACAAAGTAGGTCGACAAAATCACCATTTGCTTCACGCCGTATTTGCGCGACAGCTCTAGCAATTTACGCGTGCCATCTACATTCGACGCATAACGACGATTGGCTTTGCGGTCCTGCGTGGTGGTAATACGCCCGAGGTGCAATACCGCCTGAATCTTATGATTACGGAATACGTCCTCAAAGCCGCGCTTGGTAATGTCAACGCGATAGGACGTTACCCGCTCACGGTTATCTATCTATAAAGCGTCGCGGAAATAACAAGCCACTACGCTATGGCCTGCGTCACGCAACTG
>JAPPPA010000069.1:0-5018 GCA_028817755.1 Gammaproteobacteria bacterium
GAGTTCAGCGTCGCCGATGACAAGCGGCTTTTGCCTAAAGCCGATTCCCACTTCGCTAATGACTGGTCGTAGTTGTTGGCTTCGTATTCTTCGTTATTAAAGTATTTAACGGTTTCGTAATTAAGTAACGAATCCACGGCACGCGTGTTGGCGCGGCTATCTAGCTTATTGGCCTCGCGCACATAACGCGTACGCCACTCGGTGGCGCCGACCGAGAAGGCGATATAGCTGACTACCGCTATGACCGTAACCGCTGAATATTCCCAGCCATAACCGACAAATAAAATGCCTGCTACAAGGCCGATTTCTAGCAGTGTCGGCAAAATATTGAAGAGCATAAAACGCATCAAAAAGCTGATGCCGCTAAGGCCGCGCTCAATGTCTCGGCTCAAACCGCCGGTTCGGCGTTCCAAATGGAAGGTGAGATCGAGTGCATGTAAATGCCGAAACACTTTTAGCGCCACTTCACGCATGGCGTGCTCGGTCACGCGCCCAAAAATTACGTCGCGTATTTCACCAAACAGTGTGCTGGCTAGGCGCAGTGCGCCATAGGCTAGTAATACGCCAATTGGTAGCGCTACCAGCTCTAGATTTTCGGTATCTAGCGTGTCGACGATTTCTTTCAGCAGCATCGGCAGCAGCACGCTGGCGCCTTTGGCCGCGAATAAAAAGGCCATGGCGGCGATTACGCGTACAGGCCAAACCCACAAAAATGGCATTAGGCGGGGTACGGCGTTCCATTCCGATGTGGTGCTGGGGTGTTGAGAATCGTCTGAATTCGGGGGCATGTCGGTCGGCTTGTCTGGCTTAGCTATCAAGGCATCAGTATAATGCTCCGCCTTTTATTGTCTTGCCTTCTATTGAACGCAAATGCCTATCTACGAATACCAATGCAAAAGCTGCGGCCACGCTTTAGAAAAGCTGCAGAAGATGAGTGATGATCCGCTCAAAGATTGCCCGGAATGTGGCGAGCCTGCGCTTGTAAAGAAAGTGTCGGCGGCTGGTTTTCGTTTAAGTGGTTCCGGTTGGTATGAAACCGATTTTAAAACCGGCAGTAAAAAGAACCTTGCAGGCGACAGCGGCAAGAAATCAGATTCCGAATCAAGCAGCGCTGCTGCTAAGTAAATAGAGTTACTCGCTAATGAGCACAATGCGCAGCCACTTCTGTGGCGACCTTCGCGAAAGCCATATTGACCAAGAAATCACCGTTGTCGGCTGGGTACATCGCCGTCGTGACCACGGTGGTGTGATCTTTGTAGACCTCCGTGACCACAGCGGTTTGCTACAGGTTGTATTTGATCCGGACCGCGAAGAAATCTTCAAAATCGCCGAAGGCCTACGTTCAGAGTTTGTGATCCAAGTAACCGCACGCGTGCGTAACCGCCCAGAAGGCACGGTTAACGACAAGATGCCAACCGGCGCGGTTGAAGTCTTAGGCCTCGACCTAAAAGTACTGAATAAGTCGGAAACCCCAGCAATCCAGATCGAGGGTTACCAAGAAGTCGGCGAAGAAACCCGCCTGAAATACCGCTACCTAGATCTACGTCGTCCAGAAATGCAGCGCAACCTACGTCTGCGCGCACAAGTAACCCGCACCATGCGCCGTTACCTAGACGACCAAGGTTTCCTAGATATCGAAACCCCAATGCTCACCAAGGCTACCCCAGAAGGTGCGCGTGACTACTTGGTGCCTAGCCGTACGCATCAAGGCCAGTTCTTCGCCTTGCCGCAGTCGCCACAGCTGTTTAAGCAGTTGTTGATGATGTCGGGCTTTGATCGTTACTACCAAATTGTGAAGTGCTTCCGCGACGAAGACTTGCGCGCTGACCGCCAGCCAGAATTCACCCAGGTGGATATCGAAACCGCCTTCCTGACTGATGAGGAAGTGATGGGTATGGCCGAAGGCATGATCCGCGAGCTATTCAAAGAAGTGATGGACGTCGACTTGGGTGAATTCCCACGCATGCCATACGCCGAAGCCATGCACGACTATGGCTCCGATAAGCCAGACATGCGTATTCCGCTGAAGCTGATTGAAATTAGCGACCTGCTTAAAGAAGTCGACTTCAAGGTATTCGCTGGCCCAGCCAACGATCCTAAATCTCGTATCGCTGCCATGCGCGTGCCAAACGGCAATGAGTTAAGCCGTAAGCAAATCGACGAGTACACCAACTTTGTGGGCCGTTACGGCGCTAAAGGCTTGGCCTACATTAAGTGCAACGACATCGCCGCTGGCCGCGATGGTTTGCAGTCGCCAATCCTTAAGTTCCTACCAGACGAAGCCGTCAACGGTATTCTTGAGCGCACCGGCGCTCAAACTGGTGACCTTGTGTTCTTCGGCGCCGATAAGAAAAACATCGTGAATGACGCTTTGGGCGCTTTGCGCGTTAAAGTTGGCCACGACATGAACTTGGTAGAAGGCGACTGGGCACCGTTGTGGGTTGTCGACTTCCCAATGTTCGAATACGACGACAAAGAAAAGCGCCTAAACGCGCTGCACCACCCATTCACCGCGCCAGCTTGCTCGGCAGACGAACTAAAAGCCAACCCAGAAACTGCGCTTTCTGTGGCTTACGACATGGTGCTAAATGGCACAGAACTCGGTGGCGGTTCGGTTCGTATTCACGAGCAAACCATGCAAGACACCGTGTTTGAATTGCTAGGTATCAGCAAAGAAGAAGCCGAAGAGAAATTTGGTTTCTTGCTAGACGCCCTCAAGTTCGGTGCACCACCGCACGCCGGTCTGGCCTTTGGTCTAGACCGCCTCATCATGTTGATGACCGGTGCTGGCAGTATTCGTGACGTAATGGCATTCCCTAAAACGCAAACCGCGGCTTGTCCGCTCACGTCTGCGCCAGGCGATGCCGACCGCAAACAGTTAAAAGAACTCGGTATTCAAGTGAAGAAGCCAGCTGCCGAAGCGCCAGCTGAAAGCTAAACTTAGAAAGTGACCGCATAGCCGCGCAATAAGCGCGGCAGGAAGAGAGATATGGCAAGTCCAGCCTCAGTAATGACACAGCCTAACGAGTTTGTGCAGAACTACGCCTTGTTAACCGACGAGGAAGCCGACGCGCGCATTGAAGCCGCCAAAGAAAAGCTTGGCGACCGCGTGGTGGTATTGGGTCACCACTACCAGCGTGATGAAGTGTTTAAACACGCCGACTTCTCTGGTGACTCGCTCAAACTGAGCCGCGAAGCTGCCAACAGCGCTGCCGAATACATCGTCTTTTGCGGTGTGCACTTTATGGCCGAGTGCGCCGATATTCTCTCGCGTGACGACCAAATCGCCATCCTGCCCGATATGGCCGCAGGCTGCTCAATGGCCGATATGGCCAATCTACGGAATGTAGAACGCGCATGGCGTGAACTGTCTGAGGTGCTAGACCCAGACGAAAGCATTACCCCAATTACCTACATCAATTCCGCGGCGGATCTAAAAGCCTTCTGCGGTCGCCATGAAGGTATTGTTTGCACCTCTTCAAATTCAGAGCAGGTGCTGACTTGGGCTTTTGGTCAGCGTGAAAAAGTATTGTTCTTCCCGGACCAACACCTCGGTCGTTACACCGCTTGGAAAATGGGTATTCCATTAGATGAGATGGTGGAGTGGGACTTCGACAAGCCACAAGGCGGCCTTACTGCCGAAGAAATCAAAAACGCTAAAATGATTTTGTGGAAAGGCTTCTGCTCAGTCCACCAAATGTTCCAAGGCGTGCATATCGACAACTTCCGCAAGAAAAATCCTGATGGGATTGTTATTTCTCACCCTGAGAACAACTTCGAAGTTTGTCAAAAATCTGATCACGTCGGTTCAACCGAATTTATTCTGAAAACCGTACGTGAGCAAGCCAAAGCAGGTGAAACCTGGTTAGTCGGAACTGAACTAAATTTAGTAAGCCGCCTAGCGCAAGAAATGAAAGCCAAAGACGTTACGGTTGAATTTATGTCACCCACCGTCTGCATGTGCTCCACCATGTTCCGCACCGATCCGCAGCATCTAGCATGGGTGCTCGAATCGCTAGTCGATGGAAAAGTGGTGAACCAAGTCAGCGTGCCCGCCGACGAAAAAGCCCAAGGCCGCAGCACCCTAGAGCGGATGTTAGAAGTTTCTCCTTAGGCTATGGTGTGAGCGTCTTGTGTAAAGACGCATGAAATAGCGGAGTTCGGTTAGTTTTTCCACTTTGCTTTTAGACAAAGTTAAGAAAAACCATATGACACCAGCTGACATGGCGGTAATGAGAGCGATTGTCAGTTTGGTTTCAGGGTCTAAGTCTTTTGTTGCGGTTACTAAGATGCTTACCAGTAAACTGCTGGCAAAGGCCGCGAAGATCTTTTTGCTTTTTCCAAGTTCATACTGCATTGCTAGTCGATCTTCTAAGAGTTGGAAGCAATCGCTTACAACTTTGCTGGAAATACTTTTCTTTTCTAAAGTGCGTTTAAACACCAGATAACGGTTTTGTCTGTGATCGATCTCCTCGGCTGGTGCATTGAAAGAGTCTGGAAACCCATACTGCTCATTAAAGTTATTGTCTTTTATGAGGTAGGCCGACCACAAAAAGGCCACTTCCGAAAGTATGACCCCAATGGCTATATAGCTATGTAGTTCGCTATTTATGGCTGACCAAAAGTAGGCAGTGGAAAACCCAAGAAAGGTGACAAATAGAAATGCCGTGAGAGCTTTTTTCCAGAACACTCCGAGTGACCACAGCGTTTTTAAGATATTGAGGTTGGTAGTTTGGTGGTATGCATTCCAGATGATTGCCCAATAGTTCATAAGTGAATACCGACGTTTAAATCTGTTGGATATTCACATGGCTGGTGGCTCACATAACGAGCCTGCAGGTGTTATTTTTGTTTGAGTGTATACAGCGCTTCTAGTGCTTCTCGCGGCGTTATTTCGTCCGGATTAATTTCAGCCAATGCTTTTTCTAGTTCGCTAGATTCTTTTTTCTCAGCCGCTTCTTTAGCTGGCGTATCAAATAGACCAAACTGCTGCGGCTGCGCTTGTTGCTGCGCAGCGA
>JAPPPA010000069.1:5028-6687 GCA_028817755.1 Gammaproteobacteria bacterium
GCGCAGCGATGGTTTCTAGTTCTTCCAGTTTGTGGCGCGCTTGGGTGATGACTTCTTTGGGCACACCAGCCAGCGCGGCAACTTGTAGGCCGTAGCTTTGGTTGGCGGGGCCGTCTTTTACCGCGTGTAGGAAAACCAGTTTGCCGTTGTGTTCGGTGGCGTCTAGGTGGACGTTGCTCACGGCTTCGTGGGCTTCGGCTAGCGAAGTCAGCTCGAAGTAATGGGTGGCGAAGAGGGTGTAGCTACCTTGTTGCGCTAGGTGCTCGGCGCAGGCCCAGGCCAGAGAGAGACCGTCGTAGGTGCTAGTGCCGCGGCCGATTTCGTCCATGATAACCAGCGAATCAGCGGTGGCGTTATTGAGGATATTGGCGGTTTCGGTCATTTCCACCATAAAGGTTGATTGACCGGCGGCGAGGTTATCGGAGGCGCCAATACGGGTGAAGATGCGATCAATCGGGCCGATCTCGGCGCTGGTGGCTGGCACAAAGCTACCGATATGGGCGAGCAGAACAATCAACGCTGCTTGGCGCATATAGGTGCTTTTACCACCCATATTCGGGCCGGTAATCACCTTCATTCGGTCTTCTGAATAGACCAAGTCGTTCGGCACGAACGGGTCTTCTAAAGCCTGCTCAATCACCAAATGGCGACCGGCTTGGATATTAATGCCTTGTTCCTCAACTAGCCCTGGACGACAGAGGTTGAGTGTGTCGGCGCGCTCAGCAAAGGTGTTGAGTACATCCAGCTCGGCAATGGCACGAGCGGTGTTTTGTAGCTCCGATAGCGATTCGCAGAGCGTGTCGAGTAAGGCTTCGTATAGCGCCTTTTCACGCGCCAAAGCACGCTCGCGGGCGCTCAGCACTTTGTCCTCAAACTGTTTCAGTTCGGGCGTAATAAAACGCTCTTGGTTTTTCAGCGTTTGCCGACGTTGGTAATCATCGGGCGCATCTACCGCTTGGGTTTTGCTGAGTTCGATGTAGTAACCATGTACGCGGTTGTAGGCGACTTTCAGCGTGCTAAAGCCTGTGCGCTGGCGCTCGCGTTCTTCTAGGTCAACGAGATATTGATCGGCGTTTTGGCTGAGGCCGCGTAACTCGTCTAACTCGCTGTCATAACCTTCGGCAATCACACCGCCGTCACGAATTAACTGTGGCGGCTCTTCGATAATGGCTTTTTGTAGTAGCGCCAAGGTGTCTGGGTGCTCGGCGATTTCGCCGTGAAGCTGCTGTAGGCGTTCGCTGCTTAGTCCGTTAATGCTTTGGCGTAGCGCGGGTGCAACCGCAATGGAGTCACGCAGGCGCGTTAAATCACGCGGGCGGGCAGAGCGCAGGGCTACACGGCTCAGGATGCGTTCTACATCACCCACTGCATGTAGGTAATCGCTGAGCTGCATATGCAGCATCTGCTGCTGAATTTCAGCCACGGCTTCATGGCGCGCATTCAATACGGTGCGCTGACGCAACGGCGTATTTAACCAGCGGCGGAGTAGGCGGCTACCCATCGCCGTGGTGCTGGCATCGAGCACACCAGCAATGGTGTGTTCGTGGCGACCGGATAGATTGTGTTCGAGTTCTAGATTGCGGCGCGTGGCGGCATCTAGTTGTAGCTGCTCACTATGTTGTTCCAGCGTTAAACCACGAATATGCGGCAGGGCGGCGC